>NZ_JAIXMW010000002.1:0-123726 GCF_020328115.1 Candidatus Endomicrobiellum agilis | reverse complement strand
AGCTCCCGATTTGGTGGCTGTATGTAGCCGGATGAGTGTTTTTTGCAGCTGTACTCGCATTTACAATTTACGGAGATAGGCACAGATACATCCTCACGAATTTCGAACTCAACCTGCTTGAGGCGCAAGAAAATTTTCTGAAGATTTTTAAAACCTCTATAAACGGTGCTGAAGCTTGGTGGCGCTAGACCGAAAAACGCGGATTAATAGAAGTGACGTCCAACCAGATATGCACTATAACGGAAAAAAATACATAGCCGTCAGAGCGAAACTTTTTAAAGATGAAAAGACTGGATATAATGTTTATGAGGAGTCGTGTTTTGAGGAGTACTGCGTACAAGCGGGAGTGAGTAATGAAAAAGGCAAGCAGGAAAGGATAAAAAAAAATAATAAAAAGAGCAGTGAGTACAAATGAAAAAAGGGATGATTATATATAAACAAGTATCTCGGGCGAGCGGATAACTCTGCATGAGGCAGAACGTAAAGTATTGGTAGCGAAAGAACAGGAACAGAGAGAGGAAGAAGCAGAAGAGACAGACAACAGGGAAGAGTTTGGAGAAGCGATAGAAAGCGCGAAAAAGCAGAGAGGGAAAGAGGAGTTGGTAAAAAAGCGGTTTGGGTTAATAGATATTTAGAGCGTGATACCAGCGAGAAAAACGGCGAGAAATACCGTATTGTGTGCAGAATTGATTATGTGATTTGGGCGAAGTTGCAGGCGCGAGCAAAGCAGAAGAATATGCCGCTGAGTTCGCTGCGCATGAATATACTCGAAGAACAAATTATTAAGTACAAGAAGAATGAAATAAAGTGTGGCATGTCGGAAAGCCAAACAAATAATCCGACATAATCTCTTATCTGTTCCGCATAGGATAGGAAAAGATTAATATTGTTGTTCTTAACTGTAAGTTTAATTTCTGGCTGTGATAGACAGCTTCAGAATAGTAGTAAATCTGGCGCTGCTGTTAATACTGTTGTTAAAGAGGTTAATTCTCAGAGCGGCGGTAAATCTTGATGCTAATGCGTCTAATAATCCAAATCCTTCGCCATTGCCGCCAGCAGCGACAACACTCACTCTGATGACCACTCATTCAAGTCCGCCATTCTATGTGACTTTAGGTGTTTGGTGTATGGCTTTCAGTTTGGGCTTTCTTTTTTGCGGTTGTCTTGGAGGTTGCGGTTCTACTTGTGTGTTTCATTATGTCTTTAAATATGTCTTTGCGAAATATTTATCTTCCCTGTAAAAATTGGTTTCCGTCCCGATAGGATGGGTACAAAATGAAAAAAGTAATATCGTTGTTCTTGTCTGTGTAATCTTAATCTCATAATCTCAGGCTGTGGTAAACCGCTTAATAATCTTAAATCTGAAACTGCGGAGACTGATACTCAAAATGCTGGGCGGGTTAATCCAACGCTCAAGTCGACGCTGGCGCCAGCGCCAACGACAGTATCTGCTTTTACAGGAATACCACCTTTGCCATCTGCTCCATCGGAAAGCTCTTCAATCTAGTCGTCCTTATGACCTGTCTCTCAATTTTTTGCTGGTATGGCTTTTTGCTGTTGGTATGATTGGGGGATGTCGTCTCTTCGTGGGTAAGTTGTTGTTGTGTTTAAGCCTAAAGTCTAAAGCCTAAAGCCTAAAGCCTAAAGCCTAAAGCCTAAAGCTAAGAAGCCTGCCACTACTTCGAATGAAATTGTTGGCACTAACTCTTCTGGTGCTGGTGGAATTCCTTCTATTACTAATCCTGACACTGATGGCGGTGGTGCTGGTTCTAGCGGCGAGCATCATTCTAGTAATCCGCCTCCCAATGGAGCAACTGCTATTCACGCATGAACCAGAACAATCCTATACAAGGATTGTCCGTGGGTATCCGATTGCTGAGTTATTTGAAAATGCGTACTGTTTTCCAAAAAAATGAAAAAAAGTTATATGAGTATGTTTGTGTATATGTCTGGCGTCTGACTGTGGTAAGTCGCTTAATAATGAAGGAAGCGGAGGCGTTTCAGCGCCGATGCTGACATCAGATACTTCAAATGCTTCCGCTCTTGCTTCTAAACCTTTAAGAGCTTTGGCTCTTGAGACGAATGAAACTGTTCCAGATTTGTCCGATGATGTTGATGTTTGCTATCGCCGTATACTACAGCAGTCTTCGTTTTCTTCCTGGATTGCTTGGTATGGATATGTTCATATGATTGATTTAGGTAGTAGTGTAAATCTGCGTTTGCTTTATATCTCTGTTATTGTTGCTTTTTGGTTTATTGGTGCTATGGTTTGCCGTGTGCTTACTGATGAGTTGGGCGCGTGTTTAATAAGTTGGTTGTGTAGGTTGAGTGCGTATTTAGGTGGTGCATAAAAATTAATTAGACCTGCAATTTGGTATGAATGTCTTCCTGTGATTAATATGCGTAATTCGTTTATAAAATATGTTGTGAATATTGGTTTTCGTGTTGTTGCTCTTGCTGGTGTATCTTACGGCGTTTATAAGTTGTATGAATATGTAAGACCTGAAAATTTTTATTGTATGCCTTTTACTTTAGATACTGTTGACCTTACTCCTGAACAAGCCATTCCGCAAGGTTATAAAGGTTGTTATTGGAATTATCTCGTTGATGATACTTATCGTGATTGGAAGACATATAAACCAATTAAAGAAACATCTGTTTTTAATATACGTGATAATGTTGGGGTTAAATATAAGTATCTTTATAAACCTGAAAGTTATCTGCAATTTTTTTATCGGCAGGTTGTGGAAAAAAACTAGGAATAGCTAAGAAATAAAATGAAAAAAATTATATGTATATGTATATGTATATGTATATTTTTAGCGTCTGGCTGTGGTAAGCTGCCTAATCATGGAAGTCCTGTGAATACTGTTGTTGAGAAAGAAGGAAGCGACGGCGTTCTAACGGCTCCGCTGATATCAAATACTGTTCTTAAATCTTCAAAATCTCCCGCTCTTGTATCTGAGCTGAAAGAGCCTGTTCCAGCCTTGTCCGATAATCTTGCGTCTTCCTCTTGGCTTTCTTGGCATTGGTATTTTCCTGCGATTAACGCAGGTAACTTAGCTGCAAATTTGGCTTTGAATATTATTGCTTATGCTGTTACTGTTGCTGTTGCTCTTGCTCTTGCTCTTGCTGTTATTGCTGGCGTATATTATGGCGGTTATAAGTTGCTTTATGAATTTGCAAACCATGAATTTATTCCTATAGATAAATTAGGTACTGTTAATTTTTCTGAAGAAAAAGCTCTCTCAGAAGGTTATAAACGTTGTTATAAGATACCTAGTATTAATTGTTATTTTGCTTATGATACATTCAATTGGATTGACGAAATACCTGTTTTGAATAAAGGTGTTCCTGTGGGTTCTAATTATTCGCTTCTTTATAAGCCTAATTCGTCAATTCTGAAATCTCTAAAAACTCTGTTGAGGAAGAAATTTAAAATGCCTGTGAAGCGCATTATACTCATTGAGGAATAGAATGCCTGAAAACGTTGAGAGCGTTACAGAAGATATTTTAAAGGAAACACGCAGTATCTACATTTCCGCACAGTCGTTAATAAGGCGTTTGACGAGTCTCCGAGAGAGTTAATTGAGATGTGCGAAGATGTAATAAGTTCAATCTACAGAATTGAGGTCAGCTAAAAAAATGGAAAAAGTAACAGCTTTGTTCTTAATTATAAGTTTAATATCTGGTTGTTCAAAATATGACAAAGACGGCTATGGTAGAGAAAACTATAGCAGAGCTGGTTTTGATAAAGACGGCTATGATAAAGAAGGTTTTAATAGAAATGGCTATAGCAGAGGTGGTTTTTATAGAAGAGGACATACTGTGAATGGTACTTATTATTATGACAAAGAAGGCTATGATAGAGAAGGCTATAGTAAAGCTGGTTTTAATAATAAAGGTGATGATGATATATGATACCGAGAAGGTAAAAAAATGAAAAAATTAATTGCAGTAATTTTAGGCTAAGCTTAATTGCAGGCTGTGAAAAAATGCAGCTACCCGTTGCGCCTGTAGTAAACAATACGTTGTCTGAGCCGCGGGTAAATATAGAAAAAATGGAAACGACAATTGACACAAGCGGAATTGAAAAAGCGTTTAGCGTCCCGCGTACTCTTGCGGAACTTCGTGTTATGATTTCCGCTGCCGGCTTCGTTTGGAATTATTGCATACCCGGCGAAGAAAAACGCAAATTTTATCACATACCGCTTACCGTTGCGGCGGCTCTTTGCGTCGGATTCGCGGACAGATTGTTAAGTTGAATTCTGTAATTAAAAGCTGTTAAGTGTGTAGCTGCTCGCTGATGTATTTGAAATGCATGTTAATCCAAGATAAATAATACAAAGAGAATAATTATAAATTAACCACGAAGAGAATATTATCGCTGGTCTTAGCAGCAATCTTACTCTCTGGCTGTAGCAGGCTCGGCGATGGCGGAAACGCTGAAAATTTTGATGATACCGGCAGAGTAAGCAAAAAAACACATCTCTGTCGTCTGAGCCTGCAAATATGTTCGTGACAACACCAACACCGCCGACTGAACCAACATTTACGACAAAACCAACAGCACCCTATAAGCCTCTCTCAAAATGTTTAGAGGAATTGTGCGGTAAGGGAAATGGTTGCTCGTATTTGTGGCATTCTTGGTTTTCTTTTGGCGTAAATTCATTTCTCGTTCTTGTTTTGGCGTCGGCACATCCTTCTATAATTAAATTTGCTAAGTTTTTGAGGATATTTAGAATGTTTTCTGTTCTGAGTTTTCCTGTACGTGCAGCTCTTACAAATCCTTCTTTTTTGCTTAAATCAAAAATAAGTTTAGCCGCTTTGGCTGTAGATACGTGGTTATCGTTACGCGGATTTATAACAAAAAAACCCTCAATAAGTTTTAAGGTATATTCGCTTTTTAATGAGAGGAGAGTTCCTGCCGCCAGCATACATATCATCTTTCTCATTTCTGTTTCTTTTTGTAAAAGCCGGATATGATTTTGTTTATGTGAGCGTATTCCCGCGCTTTTTTTTACTTCTCTTAAATTTCCTTCTTTTATGTTTATTTAGGCTTCTTTACTGTGCATTAAATCCATTCCAAACGACGAACTGCGTCTCTAATATTTAGTACAGAAGAATAAGTCGTATCCTTAATTTTTTAACAGCGTCAGCTGTACTGTGTTTTACAAACTCTGTTTTGACTGTACGGCTCAGGTCGTAGATATTCGCTCCGCTCATCTACATCGGCTCGACCTCTGCTGTTTTTGCGTTTATATAGGTGGCGAACGAAATGAAGAACATTTGTGATAGACGACACTCTTTCGCAATTACTTAAGAAGTGAAATAAACGCGGCGTCGTGCATGATATATGCGCTATTGGCGGGAAATTAGTTTTGGACAGCGCCGCATGGCAGTCGTCTTTATATTTGTAAACTCTTAGAACAGTACGCTTAGTTTTTAGAATAACGCATAGTCTTTTTGTCAAAGTTAATATAATAGCTGAGCGTTATTTTTCGTTAAAAAGCGTTTAAGAGCCTCTGATAGCTTGCCAGCGGCCAGAACTCATCCGCAACCAAATCTTCGGCGGTATCTACTTTTTCTCTTAAGCTTTCCAGAATTTCTGCGCCTTTAGACGCGAATTCGTCGGCTGTTGCAGCGAAATCGCCGTGGTCTGCATTGAGAAAATTCGCCAAATCAGTGCGATGTTTTCTTATATCGCCGTAAAGTTTAACCAGAATTTCAAGCTCTTTCGCGAATATTTCTGATTCTTCGCTGAACTTACTCAAATTTTTGTTTGCCTCCGCCAAAACGTTTATATGCTTGAGAATTGCGGGGAGCAGTAAAGTGTTTACAATTTTTATCGCGTATTTATATTCAATTTCTTTCGTCTTTACGTAATTTTCGAGTTTTATATCAATTTTTGATTTAAGCTCTCTTTCGGTTAGTATGTTATATTTTGAAAAGACTTTTATTACGTCCTCGTCGAGAAAAAGTTTTAACGCTTCAGGAGTGTTTTTTGCATTAGGCAGCCCTCTTTTTGCGGCTTCTATATGCCAGTCTTGGGAATATCCGTTTTTCTCAAATCTTACGTCTTTTGTTTCTGCAATTATTTCTTTTACTACTTCTAACGCTTTCTTTTTTACGTCGCTGCCTTTCTTTGCTTCAATTCTGTTATATATTTCGTCAAATCCATAGGTCGCTATTAGGTTTAGCGTAGTTCCCGCTTCTGCCGGATTTGCCGAAGAGCCAAGAGCCCTGAACTCAAACTTGTTGCCGGTGAAAGCGACGGGAGAAGTTCTGTTTCTATCGGAATAATCCCTGTTGACGCTGGGAAGATTCTCCACGCCTAACGTGATTTCGTTTACTTCTTTTTCATTTATAATGCTCGCTTTTTCTATTGAATCCAAAAGATCGTTTACGAATTCGCCAAGATAAATGGACATAATCGCCGGCGGGGCTTCGTTTGCGCCGAGTCTGTAATCGTTGCCGGCGTCTGCAACGCTCGCTCTTAAAATTCCGCCAAACTTCTTTACGCCGAGCAATACCGCGCAGACGGCTAAAAGAAACGATATGTTCTTAAGCGGAGATTTTGAAGGCTCAAAATAGTTTGTACCCGTATTATCGCCTATAGACCAGTTGAAGTGTTTGCCCGATCCGTTTACGCCCGCGAACGGCTTTTCGTGCAAAAGAGCGACCATATTATGCTCGTCGGCGACTTTTCCGAGAATTTCCATTATTTGCAGATTATTGTCTATCGCCAGATTTTCTTCTTGATGAAGAGGCGCCAGCTCAAACTGGTTGGGAGCGACTTCGTTGTGTCTCGTTTTTACCGGAATGCCTTTGCGGTAGAGTTCGTAGTCGACGTCTTCCATGAATTTTAAAATATTTCCTTTAATGTTTCCAAAATAGTGGTCTTCCATCTGCTGCCCTTTTGCGGGTTTGCCGCCGAACAAAGTTCTTCCGGTGACTGTTATATCGGGTCTTGATTTTACAGCTTTCTTAGATAGGAGAAAATATTCCTGTTCAATGCCTGCAAAAACTTTTATCCGTTTTGCGTTTTCATTTCCAAGCAGTTTCTGAAGATTTATCACTTTTTCGTTTAAAGCGATGAGAGATCTAAGTAAGGGCGTTTTGAGATCGAGAACTTCGCCGGTCCAAGAAAGGAAAACGGAGGGAATTACTAGAGTTTTTGTTTTCCCCGCTTCGAGAAGAAATACCGGAGACGTGGGATCCCATGCCGTGTATCCTCTTGCCTCAAAAGTTGACCTTATTCCGCCTGACGGAAAAGAAGAAGCGTCGGGTTCGGACTGCACCAGCTGCGAAGCCGAGAATCTTTCTATTATTTCTCCGCCTTCGCCGTAATCTATAAATGAATCGTGTTTCTGGGCGGTGCCTCCTCTTTGAGGCTGAAACCAATGCGTAAAATGCGTCGCTCCGTTTTCAAGAGACCATTCTTTCATTGCGTGAGCGACTTCGCCTGCTATCGATTGATCTAAAGGTTCAAGATTTTCGCTAGCCGCTACAAGCTTTTTGTAGATATTTTTGCTTAGCTTCTGTTCCATTATTTTTTTTGTAAATACTAATTCGGCATAATAATCGTGAACTAACCGCATAGTTTCTCCTTCTATATAAAATTATGTTTGTAGATACTTAACAATACAATCAATCTAACATTTTGCTCGTAATGATGTCAACATGAAAAATATAATTTTCAATCAAAATCGCCGGGAATGGCAATAAAAAAAGCGCCGAAGCCTAAAGTTTTCGGCGCTTTCTATTGCTTTATATTTGTAAAAGTCTATTATTTTACTTTAAGGATATTGAGAATGTAAACTATAATTACTCCGCTGCAAAAGATATAACGTCCCATAGGCATAATCCATTTGCCGACTGGTTTGGAGCGTCCGCTTTGAATTTCCTGCAGGACCCTGCTTTTTGGAACAATCCAAAAAAGAAAAATGCCGCTGACTAGAGCGCAGAAAGGGATTAAATGGATTTCAAGCATATCGACAATCCATCTTACGTTTCCCACTACAAAAACATTACACATCACCGCTGTTACTGCTGAAACAATGCCTACAGCCCAGCCGCGCCGTATTTTAAATTTATTTTGCAGTACTTCAACCACAACTTCAAACATGCCTATAAGCGAAGTGAGAGCGGCAAAAAATACCGCGATAAAAAAAGTGCCCATAAGGAACTGCCCTAAAGGCATACTTTTAAAGATCTCGGGCATTGTTATAAACATAAGAGCTGGACCGGCTTTAATGTCTTTGCCGAAAGCAAATACGGCGGGAATTATCAGCAAAGCCGCAATTATTGAAGCCAGCGTGTCTAGAAATACGATATTTTTTGCAGAAGAAATTATATCGCCGCTTTTTTTCGCGTAAGAGCCGTATACGACCATAGTCGAGCCTCTGATAGACAACGAATAAAAAACTTGTCCCAGCGCCAGTATCCACGTTCTTGGATCAAACAAAAATTCCCATTTCGGAGTGAGAAGATATTTATATCCTTCTAAAGCATGCGGCAGAAAAGCGACCCTTACCGCCAAAACCAAAAGCAGAACAATAATTGCGGGAATCATAAATCTACAGCATTTTTCAACGCCTTTTTCAACGCCTTTTACTATGGTTATGGCAGCTGCGGCTACGGTTATAACAATCCATACTAAAGCATTGCTGGTGACAGCCGAGTCAAAATATTGGGCGCTGTTAGATGCATTAAAAACTGAACCTGTAAATGATCCTGCCAGAAAACGCACAACCCATGATACTATCAGTGTGTATCCTATCGCTTGCACTAAAGCAACCAAAACGCATATCCAGCCGAAAACCTCTCCCGGCTTTCCATTTTTACCTCGTATTTCTAAAGCTTTTTTAAAAGCTAAAACGGGTCCCGCTCCTGTGAGTCTGCCGATGGTCACTTCGCCAATTACTGCAATAAATCCTAAGACAAGCAGACAAGAAATATAGGGAATTATAAATGCTGCACCGCCCATCTCTCCTACGCGGTACGGGAACAGCCATATGTTTCCCAAACCTATAGCCGAGCCTGCGGCGGCAAAAATCAAACCCCATTTTGACGAAAAAGAATCTTTGATAGCGCTCATAGTTGCTTTTTCTCCAGTGTTTTTATAAATTTTTAATCTTTAATTATCAAAAAAATAACTGCTTTTTATGAAGAAAGGCAAGCAGCATTATAACAATTTTTTTCTTATTTTATCAAATAAATTGCGCGTGTTTTTCAAGCTTTAATTGTCTCGTTTTTAAAGTCGGCGCGGCGTTTTCCCATTTGCTGTCGGCTGGTTAATGTGTTTCCAAGTCGGATTTGAAACCAAGTCCGCTTCCGATAAGATTTTTATTTACTTATAAATCGCGAAAAATACAAAAGAAGGAATAAACGCTTGGTAGTCGTATAGTAAGATATTATAATTGTAATGGCGAAAAAACTTTATTATTGCGTTATGTCGCATTATATGAGACTGCTGTCGTTTATAAGCGCGTCTTTGGAAAAGGTTTTGTTTTTCAATCGGCTGGTGGTTTACTCTTAAGAAAAAACGGGAAAGCATGCTGCACAAGCGGAAAAAATATCTGTAGCAAGGCTTAAACGGAAAATTGAAACCTATGGGCAAATAGAATAGAGCCGCCTAAATAGTCGCCGGGTTAAAAAAGAAGGTTCGTGAAAAGAGATAGGGCGTTTGTCAAAAATCCGCTGGCGGTTCCTATGACTGCGGCTTTAAAAGATGTTGCGGTTTTGCAGTAATAATAAATCGCGGATATTTGCAAATGACGGCGGCAGTACGCAAGCGCTAAAATTAAAAAAAAAGGATTGACTGTTAATTCGCATCTTTGTATAATCTTACTCAAGGTTAAACAAATGATAGATTTACATACGCATACTTTCTTTTCAGATGGTGTTTTATGTCCGTCTGAACTTGTCTATAGAGCAAAATACAAAGGCTATACTGTCATTGCGCTCACAGACCATATTGACTATTCCAATATGGAAATTGTTATTCCAAGCATAATTAAAGTTGCAAAAATGTTGACGGAAAACTACGGTATTTTAGTTTTGCCGGGTGCGGAACTTACATATATTCCTCCAAAACTCATAAAAGACGCTGCGGATAAATGCAGAAAACTCGGAGCTGAAATTATTGTGGTTCACGGCGAGACTGTCGCTGAAACTGTTCCTCCGAAAACAAATATGTGTGCCGTTGAAGCGGGCGTCGATGTATTGGCGCATCCCGGACATTTATCTGAAGAAGAAGCCGGTATTGCGGCTGAAAATAACGTCAAAATAGAAATTACTTCAAGAAGAGGACATAAGGCTACAAACAAAGAAGTTGCGGAAATCGCGCTTAAGAAAAAAGCGAAGCTTGTTTTAAATACAGATTCTCATGATCCGGATAATCTTTTGACAAAAGAACTTATAGAGCAGGTTTTGTCAGATGCGGGTCTGCCGGCTAATTATTATGACATTATGCAAAAGAATTCAGCCGAAATTGTTAGAAGTAAAAGAATTTAATAAAAATAAATTCCGCAAGTCCTCAAGAAGTCGATTAAATGAGAAAGTTTCAGAGTTTGTCGTAAAGGCGGATTGAAGAAAAAAAGATAAGGTTTTTTGCGGCTGCGGTTTTTGCGCTGGCAATAATTTTAGTGATATTTATTTTGAGATTTTGTATGCGGCTGAGAAAATGCCGTCTGTAAAATTGAATGCGGTTTATGCGTTTTTTTGCACGCGGACGGACGCAAAAATAGAATTGTCCTTAATTAAGCAGGACGATAGTTAAGTTTTCAAAAACTTCTGCTGCATATCGGGCGGAGCTTGCTTAAAACTGATGCGGTGAGTTTATAAACATTGTGAAGCTTTAAAAATTTTGACGGAATCTGCAGCCGGCGGGAAAAAATGGCATCGTAAAATTGATTTTGTCTATGTTTGCAATAGCAATGAAACTGCAAACAGCGGAAAAAGCGCCGTCGTAAAACTGCTTGCGCAGGCGTAAAAATTATTTGCGTTTATGATTTCCAAAAAGATTATTAGCACCCGCGTCGAGTCGGTGCGTAAAATTGTGTTTATAAGAATATATTATTGAAAAAGGAGTGTGTAATGAATATTCCGCAGGATTTAAAGTATACGAAAACCCACGAGTGGATTAAAGTTGACGGCAATAAAGCTAAAATTGGCATAACTGATTTTGCCCAGCATGAAATTACGGATATTGTGCATATGGAACTTCCTGAAATAGGTAAACAGGTAAAAAAAGGACAGCCCGCTGCCGTTGTAGAATCTGTCAAATCTGCTTTTGATATATATGCTCCGTTGACTGGCAAAGTAATTGAGATAAATGACAGCGTTTTGGGAACTCCCGAAATTGTCAATCAGTCGCCCTATGAAAAGGGCTATTTGTTTGTGATTGAGTTTGCGGACGAAAAAGAGCTTGATGATTTACTTAAAGCGGACGACTATAAAAATTTAATTTAAGAGATACTATCATGGATTATACATCGCAGAACCAAAAAGATAAAAAAAAGATGCTGGAGACGATAGGCATTGGCGGCGTAGACGAGTTGTTTGACGTAATTCCTAAAGATTTAAGGGCAGAGAAACTCAATGTTTCCGGCGGCAAAACAGAGCAGGAGCTTTTAAATTATTTTTCGAGGATTGCTTCCAAAAATAAAGTGCTTGCCTCTTTTAGAGGCGGCGGTATTTACGATCACTATATACCTTCTTTAGTAGGGGAAGTTGTGGGAAGATCAGAGTTTTTGACTGCGTATACGCCTTATCAGGCCGAAGCGAGTCAAGGTACTCTTCAGTCGATTTTTGAATATCAGAGTTTAATTTGCGCTTTGACTGGTCTCGACACGTCAAACGCCTCTCTTTACGACGGCGCAACCGCAACGGCAGAAGCCGCTTTGCTTGCTTTGAGAGCAAGCGGAAAAAGTAAAATATTAATTTTTCAAGGATTGCATCCGGATTACAAGCAGACTTTAGAAACATATCTTGAAAATTCTCAAGCTGAAGTTGTCGTTTTAGGCGGCTTGGAAAACGGCGGAATAGAAAAAGACGTCCTTGATAAAGCTGTTGACGGCGATACGGCTGCGGTTATAATACAATCGCCTAACTATTTCGGCGTTATTGAAGATATGCCGCCTTTGTCTGCTATTGTAAAGAGTAGAAATTCGCTGCTTATCGCGGTTGTGAATCCTTTGTCGCTTGGCGTTTTTCAGTCGCCGGGCGAGTACAATGCGGATATTGCCGTCGGCGAAGGACAAGTTTTAGGCTCCACTATGAGCGTAGGCGGGGCGACGTTCGGGTTTATTGCCGTAAAAAAAGCTTTGGAATGGAAAATGCCGGGAAGAATTGTCGGGCAAACCGTTGACAAAGACGGTAACAGAGGATTTGTGCTAACTCTGCAGTCCAGAGAGCAGCATATAAGAAGGGAAAAGGCGACGTCAAATATATGCACCAGCGCGGCTTTAAATGCGTTGGCAGGTTGCGTCTTTTTATCGGGCTGGGGAAATGACGGTTTTAAAAATCTTGCTGAAGTTAATATATCAAAGGCAAGATATGCTTTCAATAAAATAAAATCTTTGGAAGGGTTTAAAGCGAAATTTGAAGACAAAGTCTTTTTTAATGAGTTTGTTATTGAAACGGCAAAAAGTGTTAGTAAAATCCAAAAAACTTTGCTTAAAAACGGTTTTCTCGGTCCTTTGGATTTGTCCAGCGTAAATAAAAACCTTAAAAATTGTCTTTTGTTTTGTGTAACGGAGCAGAGAACTAAAGCTGAAATTGACAGACTGGTTGAGATTTTGGCGAAAGCGTAAAAATTAGAATATAGATATAAATATTGTTAAAATTTCTGAAGGTTTAGCAGCTTCTTGAAAATGAAAGCAGATAGTATTTATTTACATTAAAAGAAAATTGCCGATATATACCGATGGAAAACGAATGTTATTTTTGAGCGCGAAAACAATAAAGTCCTTATTGAAAATTTCAGAAATCGGATATACCGCCTGCTTCTGCTGCTCTTTTAAAGACAGACGAATCAAAAACAGTGTGCGGGATATCCGTTAGAAGACCGCCGGCGGAGGAAATGGCAAGATGAGACGTAAGCCCCTCTTTGTACTTATTGTGTTTATGTAAAACTTGCCGCAAGGCAAATAAAAGGAATACGAATTCAACTGTCCGATTGGCTCGGACGTTAACCATGAATTGATTTGAAATTGAGCCGAAAGGCAGTCCTCAGACTGCCGAATTCGGCGACACTTATAAAGCTGTAAAAATACATCTGTATCCTGCCTGTCCGCATAGGACAAGATAGGACAGTTTAGGGAATGGAATAAGTATGAAAAAAGTATTGTCGTTATTGTTATGTATAATCTTAGTCTCTGGCTGTGGTAAACTGCTTAACAAATCCCAACCTGTTAAAACTGATAACAAAGTTGCTAATACTGATAAGGATAAGGTTAATCCAAGTCCATCGCCGTCGTTTTCGCCAACTCCAAGACCTACATCAACGCCCACGCCAACACCATCACCATCACCATCACCATTACCTGAGGAAAATTCTGTAATCCCTGATGGCATATCAAAAACCGAAATCGGTATTCTTATCGGTTCTGTTCTGACTGTTTTGGTTGTTCTTGGCATACTTTGGAAATTTAGTTGTTGTTGCTTTGGTGATAAAAAATCTGGTAAGCCTGCTAGTATTCCTAATCATTTAAGACCTAACGTGAATACGAAAAAAGATAATCCTCATAATCCTTTTAGTTTTGTGCCTAATCCTGCTTCTGCAGGTGATGATAATGCTCCGCCTTTTGGTAATAATGGCGATCTTCAAGGAGTATCCTTTCAAGGAAGTATTCCGCATTTGTGATTTAGGCTGTTTGAGCATGAAACAGGGCAATCCTATAAAGGGATTGCCCGTGATTGGCAGATTTCCGAGTTGTCTAAAATGCATACTGTTCCAAGATAGATAATATAAAGAGAATAATTATAAGTCAAAGAAAGAAAAACGGAGTAATCCGTTTAAGGACTACTCCGCTGACTGAATGATGAAAAAACAAAGTAGAGGCATTAGAATGCAAGTGTTATTATATAAAAGTTATGCAGAAAAAGTAAACGGAGCAATCAGACGCCCAGCCTGATTAACTCCGTTAATTGGGTAAATACGAAATAAAATCAATCCACAAAAAAAGAGCAAGAATAAACAACCTTTTTCCTTTTTGAAAGTTGGTTTCTATTTCAGATATATCATACAAAAACAAAATGAAAAAAGTAATGTCGCTGTTGTTAATCGCAGTTCTAATATCTGGCTGTAATAGAACGGCTGACAATGTCAGCACTGCACCACAGTCCTTAAATGCTTCCGCTCCTGTACCACAGTCTCAAAATGCTCCCGCTTCTGATAAGTCTGACTTAAATCCTGCAGATGAATTGTGTGGTAGTAAAAAAAAGGCTGACTTGTATTGTTTGCATGCTGGGTTATCCGCTCTTGCAAATGTGGTTTTCCTTTTAATGGTGGAAGAGTGTTCTTCGCATTGTGCGAGTATGTTTTTTACGATGTTAAGAATGGTTTCCGCTTTTAGTTTTCCTGTACATGCGTATCTTACAAATCCCTCTCTTTTGTCTCAGTCAAAATTAAGTTTAACCGCTTTGGCTGTAGATACATGCTTATCGTTATGGTGGCTTATAACAAAAAATCCTTCAGTGATTTCTCATACTTGGTATGCTCAGCCTATTCTTGAGCTTTTCCGATTAGTTGCGTATCCTCATGTTTGGGATATACTCTCTTCTGATTTCTATCTTATAAAAGGTGCAATATGGAAATGAAAAAAATAATATCTGTATGCTTATGTATATGCCTGATGTCTGGCTGTGATAAGCCGCTTAGGCATGGAAGACCTGTGAATGCTGTTGTTGAGGACAAAGGAAGCGAAGGCGTTCCAACGCATTCGCTGACGTCAGATACTTCCGCTCTTGCACCTTCAAACACTCCCGCTCCAACACCTGAGCCGAGTAAGTCTGCTTCGCCTGCGTCTGGTAATGTTGATACAGGTAGCTCAGTTGTGAAATATGGTCTTTGGGCTTTTGCTGTCATTCTGTCCGTTATTGCTGTGTGTGGCGTTTATAAGCCGCTTTATAGATTTGCAAGTATCAAAAAACCTATCTATGCCTTAAGTAATTTGAAAGTTGTCTCACCTTCAGATATTAAGTTAGGTTGCTTAATGTGTTATCCTAACGATGGTCATTTTTTTGATCGTTGTACAAATGAATATATTGACGCAATACCTGTTGATTTATATTCGCCTTCTGTTGACGAGTATCGTTTCTATTATCAACCTGATTCGCCAAAGTTGAAACTTCTGAAAACTTGGTTGAGGAAGATATTCGGAATTGAAGTACCGAAGTCCCCTTATAAAGCGTACCCTTATAGATAGGAGAATAGAATGGCAGAAAACGTTGAGAGCGTTACAGAAGACATTTTAAAGGAAACACGCAACATCTACATTTCCGCACAGTCGTTAATAAGGCGGTTATGAGATAAGTTTGGCGAGCCTCCGAGAGAGCTGATTGATATGTGCGAAGATATAAAAAGTTTAGTTTACAGGATTGAGGACAACTAAGAAAATGAAAAAAATTATATGTGTATGCTTATGTATATGCCTGATGTCTGGCTGTGATAAGTCGCTTAGGCATGGAAGACCTGCGAATGCTGTTGCTGAGGATAAAGGAAGCGAAGGCGTTTCAACGCATTCGCTGACGTCAGATACTTCCGCTCTTGCACCTTCAAACACTCCCGCTCCAACACCTGAGCCGAGTAAGTCTGCTCTGCCTGCGTCTGATACTGCTGATACAGGTAGCTCAGTTGGGAAATATGCTGTGAATGCTGTTCTTTGTGCTGTTGCTCTTGCTTTCGTATGTTATGGCGGTTATAAGTTGCTTTATAGATTTGCAGATATTAAGCCTGTTTCTTTAGGTAAATATGATACTGTTAAAGATACGCCTGAAGGTTGTAAAAAATGTTATTTTATTAATGGTCATTTTTTTGATTGGGATACAAATAGATATATTGACGAAACGCCTGTTGAGTTTAATATGTTAAAGTATTATAAATCTAATCCGTTCAATCTGAAACCTCTGTTGAGGAAGATATTCGGAATTGAAGTACCGAAGTCCCCTTATAAACCTAATCCTTATAATATAGGAGCCTAGAACGCCCGAAAACGTTGAGAGCGTTACAGAAGACATTTTAAAGGAAACACGCAATATCTACATTTCCGCACAGTCGTTAATAAGGCGGTTATGAGATAAGTTTGACGAGCCTCCGAGAGAGCTGATTGATATGTGCGAAGATATAAAAAGTTTGGTTTACAGGATTGAGGACAACTAAGAAAATGAAAAAAATTATATGTATATGTATATGTATATGTATATTCTTGACGTCTGGCTGTGGCAAACTGCTTGATCATGGAAGACCTGCGAATGCTGTTGTTGAGGATAAAGGAAGCGAAGGCGTTCCAACGCATTCGCTGACGTCAAATGCTTCCGCTCTTGCACCTTCAAACACTCCCGCTCCAACACCTGAGCCGAATAAGACTGCTTCAGCTTTGTCCGATACGACTGATACAGGTAGTCCAATTGTGAAGATTAGTGCTTGTGCTGTTGCTATTGCTGTTATTGCTGTTATTGCTGTTGTATATTATGTCGGTTATGAGGAGTTGCTTCGTAAATTTGCAAACTCTGGATTTGTTAATACGACTGAATTAGGTAATGTTAATTTTTCTGAAGACGCAGCTCGCTCAGAAGGTTACAAACCTTGTTTTAAGGTTTCTGGTATTAATTGTTATTTTGATTGTGCTTCAGACGAGTGGATTGCCGAAAGACCTGTTTTAAATAAAGGCGTTGCTTCGCAGTCTGATTATTTACTTCTTTATAAACCTAATTTTCTAATTCGGAAATTTCTGAAACCTTTGAAATTTCTGTTGAGGAAGAAATTTGGAATGCCTTTGATTCACAGTCGCTTAGGCGGATAAAATGAAAAAAATTATATGTATATGTATATGTATATGTATATTCTTGACGTCTGGCTGTGATAAGCTGCCTGATCATGGAAGACCTGCGGATATTGTTGTTAAGGATAAAGGAAGCGAAGCACCGCATTCACTGACGTCAAATACTCCAAATGCTTCCGCTCCTGCACCTTCAAATACTCCCGCTCCAACACCTGAGCCGAGTAAGTCTGTTCAGCCGTCTGATACTACTGATACAGGTAGCTCAGTTGGGAAATATGTCGGTTGGGCTTTTGCTTTTATTGCTCTTATTGTTGGCTGTTATGATGTGTTTAGATATTTCAAACCTAAAGAAATTATTGTTCCTGCTCCTAATCCTGTAGGTTATGTCACTTGGTCTGTTTTCGAATCTAACTATTCCGCTTATGGATATTGTTATCATTATAGTGAGGATATTATTTCTTATACTTGGTATCTTGCTAAAAAGGTAGCTAGACGCTGTTTTTGGACTAAGGCAGGTTTACATAATGAGAGAATTGATAGTGAAATAACTGTTTATGAATTGCGTGATGGTAATAGGAGGCTTAGTTCATTTGTTTATCAGCTTGAGACCTAACTAATAGGAGAATAGAATGCCTGAAAACGTTGAGAGCGTTACAGAAGACATTTTAAAGGAAACACGCAACATCTACATTTCCGCACAGTCGTTAATAAGGCGGTTATGAGATAAGTTTGGCGAGCCTCCGAGAGAGCTGATTGATATGTGCGAAGATATAAAAAGTTCAATGTATAAAAGAATTTGAGAAACTATTGCTGCAAAAAATGCTGCCGTTTAGGAAAAACCGTAAATTGAAATTGAGAAATATCTGTAGGTTTGGCGTATGACAAAAGCGTAATTTAAAAGGATGGGGCTTAGTGCTTCCAAGCGCAATCGCGATAACAAGGCGTAATTTAAAAAAATGAAGCGCAGGGGTATAAAAATGGAAAAATTATTAAATGAGCTGTCTTCGGAATGCAAGCCGGCATACAGCGTGAATTCGGACGTTGAAATTGACGCGCAAATTCCTGAAAATTTAAAAAGAAATTCAGATTTAGGTCTCCCAAGTATTGCGGAAAGCGATCTGTTGAGACATTTTACAAATCTTTCAAGGAAAAATTATGCCTTAAGCACGGTTTTTTATCCGCTTGGATCATGTACGATGAAATATAATCCTTTGATAAATGAGCGTATTGCTAAAGACGAAGCTTTTAACTTTATACATCCGCGCCAGCCGGCGGAAAGCATGCAAGGCGTTTTAGAAGTAATGTGCGAATGTGAAAGAGATTTATGCGAAATTTCCGGAATGGATTATTTTTCGCTTCAGCCTGCGGCGGGGGCGCACGGAGAGTTTACGGGACTTTTGATAATCGCAGAGTATTTTAAATCTATAAAGCAGGAAAGAACAAAAATAATCGTTCCTGATTCCGCGCACGGGACAAATCCCGCTTCGGCAGCTTTTGCGGGTTTTAAAATTGTTCCTTTAAAATCGGAGCCAGACGGAAGCATAGTTCCTGAAAAATTAAAGGAAATCCTAACTCCTGATGTCGCCGCGGTTATGCTTACCGTTCCTAATACTCTGGGAACGTTTGAAAAAAATATACCTGAAATATCAAGAATAGTTCATGAAAACGGCAGTCTTTTATATTATGACGGCGCAAATCTGAATGCTGTTATGGGCATAGTAAGACCCGGCGATATGGGTTTTGACGTTATGCATATAAATCTTCATAAAACTTTTTCAACTCCGCATGGCGGCGGCGGTCCAGGATCGGGTCCTGTCGGCGTAAAAGCGTTTTTAGAGCCTTTTCTGCCCGTGCCGAGAATAGAAAACAAGAAATCTAAATTTGTTTTAAATTATAAAAAGCCGAAAAGCATAGGAAAGCTGAAAGCGTTTTTTGGAAATTTCCCTGTGATATTAAAAGCGTATATTTACATAAAATCGCTTGGCGCGGAAGGTTTAAAAAGCGTCTCGGAGCAGGCTGTTTTAAACGCAAATTATATGCTTGCGAGGTTTAAAGATAAAATCAATGTTCCCGCTGGAAGCAGATGCATGCACGAGTTTGTTCTCTCTCCCAAATCTTTGTTTAAAAATGGCGTGAGGACTTTAGATATTGCAAAGAGACTTTTGGATTACGGTTATTACGCTCCGACGGTATATTTTCCGCTGATTGTTGAAGAAGCGATTATGGTGGAGCCTACCGAAACGGAATCTAAAGAAACGCTAGATGCATTTGTTGACAATCTTATTAAAATTATTCTTGAAGAAGCGGCGCAAGAACCGCAGAAACTTAAAGATGCGCCGGTTAATACTTCTGTCAGAAGGTTAAACGAAGTGGAAGCGGCAAGAAAACCGATTTTGAAGTGGTAAAACAAGAACTTGAAAGCAATGCTTAAACGCTCAAAGAGCCAAAATAAAGCCTTGACAAGAAAAAAAATGCAGGCGGAAATAAAAAAACTTCAAAAAGCCGGTAAAAAAGTGGTTTTTACAAACGGCTGTTTTGACTTGCTTCATTTGGGGCATATAAGCCTTCTTGAAAAGGCGAAAAGCATGGGCGACGTTTTAATAGTTGCTATAAATTCGGATAAATCTTTGAGTTGTCTTAAAGGTCCCAAAAGACCTTTGTCCGCAGAAAAAGACAGAGCGAAACTGCTTCTTTCTTTAAAACCTGTAGATTATGTCGTTGTGTTTGGCGAGCGAACGCCGGTAAAAATTTTAAGCGAATTGCGTCCGGATATTTTGGTGAAGGGCGGCGATTATAAGCTGTCGGAAATAGTCGGAAAAAAATATGTAAAAAAAGTTTACAGGTTTCCTTTTGTAAAAGGGAAATCGACGACAAATTTGATAAATTTAATAATAAGCCGTTATGGCGCTGAAATAATGCAGGGTCAAAAATGAAAAAATCAGAATATTATTGTTGCGTCTTCTCTTGTATTTGCGCGTGGCGCGCCGATTGCCGAGAAGTCATCTTAACGGCAACCGCAGCGGGAAAAGCCTTCCTGTCAAGAATGTTTTGAATTGGGAAAGATTTGGACTTGCTGCCGTTTGCTTATCTTTCTCGATAATATGCTTTCAACGCTGCATATGCTTTTTCACACGAGTTTGGCGGCAAGCCGGGAGACTTTGCGGAATAGACAAAAGAGCGAGGATAGAAAATTTTTTTGAAGGAGCGGATGATAACGATTGCGCGCATGAAATGTTTTGTTTGTTAAAGGCGGAAGCGGAAGTTTGGGAATGAGCAATAAAACTAATAACAAAAGAAGAATTCCTCCGTCTGCCGTTTCCAAACGCTCAAAGGGCGTTGCTTTCGGAAATTTTAACCAGAAGTCCGCTTTGAGAATTATCGACGCAAATTTAAATCGTTGCCGCGAAGGTTTGAGAGTTGTTGAAGATAGTCTGCGCTTTGTTTTAAATGACGGTTCTTTTTATAAGAAAATTCGCGGGATTCGTCATGATGTGGATAAAATCTTGAGAGACAATTATGGCAAACTTATAAAAGAGAGAGATTCTTCCGACGATTCCGGCAGACAAATGCCTGAACTGTTAAAGAAAGAATTGTCAGGCGTAATAGTTGCAAATTTTAAACGCGTTCAAGAATCTCTAAGAGTTTTAGAGGAATATTCAAAAACTTTTTTCCCTGAAGCGTCCGCAGATTTTAAAAAACAGAGATATGCGGCGTACAGCGCTGAAAAGCTGGTTTATTTAAAGTATAGAAAGTTTTTTATTGCAAAAGCGTATGAGGGGGCAGTCAACGCTATTGCAGGAAAGAAGTCCTTACAGTAAATGAAAAAATAGAACGGCCGCTCGTGCAGAACGATATATAGGGCAATATAAAGTTTGTCTATTAGTTAGTTGCTTTGCCAGCTTAAAAGATTTGGAGTGGTGCCAGTAGAGCTAAAAACTACGCAGGAAATAAATCGCAATATCGTTGAAGGAGCAGAGGAAACGGAAAGAGGGAAATGAGATATGAAGCCTAAAGGATTAGATAATAGGCGGAAGAACCTGACAAAGCCGCAGATATCGGAATTGTCAAAGAGAATATTAATTCAATCAAACGGGATTTTGCCGATTCTGTAAATAATTTGCCTAAACTGCCGTCTGCTTTCTGTTTTTCCGCTTGAGGAAATTCCCGCAGAAGGTTTTCAAAATCGTCTTTAAACGAGACTAACCGTGCTGATTTTCAATCCGCAGAAAATCCTTAATTAAAAGAAGATGTTGGAGTTATATGAGGTAAAAGAAGTTGCCAATGCATCTTTTTAATAAGAAAAAAAAGCATAAAAAATGAGTAATGAGCTAATCAAAATACCTTTTTAAGTCTGCTTGTCAAATCGGGTAAATTGCCGTTGGCTATGTCGGATAAACCTGACGGCAGAAATCAAAAATATATTGCGGAATAAATTTGCGGCAGGGATATTAAATGGAGGAATAATGACACTAATGGAAGATGCTCAGAGTAAAAAAGCGAACGGTTTAATAAAGAGTGCCGCTAAAGCCGAAAATTTAGACGAAGAATTTATAAGAGCCGGCGTTGCTGACGGGACTATTGTCATACCTAAAAACGTCAATAGGAAACTTCAAGAAATCGTAGCTGTCGGGAAGGGATTGAAGACGAAAGTCAACGCTAATATCGGCACATCGCCTGACCATATTGACATTGCGGAGGAACTTGCAAAACTTGATGCCGCCGTTAAAGCCGGCGCCGATGCCGTTATGGATTTGTCAACAGGCGGCGACTTAGTGCAGATAAGAGAAAAAATTCTTGCCGCTTCGCCCGTGCAGGTGGGAACGGTTCCTATTTACGAAGCTGCTTGCAGAACGGTTGCAAAAGGCGGAAAAATATCCGAAATTGACGGCGAATTGTTGTTTGACGTTATAGAAGAACAAGCGCAGCAAGGCGTAGATTTTATTACCGTCCACTGCGGAATTAACAAGGCTACTGTGGAAGTATTAAATCGCCAGGGGCGACTTGCCGGCGTTGTGAGCAGAGGCGGCTCTTTTTTGGTTAAGTGCATAAATGCGACCGGGAAAGAAAATCCTTTATACGAACATTTTGACAGGCTTTTGAAAATAGCTAAAAAATATGACGTCACATTGAGTCTTGGCGATGGGTTCAGACCGGGTTGTGGGTTTGACGCTTCGGACGGACCGCAGCTTGCCGAACTTTCAGTTTTAGGCGAACTCGTTTTAAGATCGCGGAAAGAAGGCGTTCAATCTATGATAGAAGGTCCAGGTCATGTTCCTTTGAACCAAATTGAAGCAAACGTAATTCTTGCGAAAAGATTGGGATATGATGCGCCGCTTTACTTTTTAGGACCTTTGGTGACCGATATAGCTGCTGGTTATGACCATATAACTTCTGCGATCGGCGGAGCGTTGGCGGCAGCTTACGGTGTTGATTTTATTTGTTATGTTACTCCCGCCGAACATTTGAGACTTCCCGACGTTCAAGATGTCCATGACGGCGTTATTTCTTCGAGAATTGCCGGACACGCCGCAGATATTGTCAAAGGAGTTAAAGGCGCGGCAGAGCGCGATCGCGAAATGTCTAAATGGCGTAAAGCGAGAAATTGGGAAAAACAAAAAGAATTCTGTATAGATCCTGTAAAATTTGCAAAAGAAAGAGCGAAACTTCCCCCGCAGCAGGAAGATGTATGCACGATGTGCGGAGAGTTTTGCGCTATGAGAGACGAGTAAGACAGGGCGGAATATCAGCTGAGTGTAAGAAAATTAGTCTTCCGTCCCTTCTTTTATTTAATGCGTTTGAGACGAAGGCAAAGACCTCGCCAACTTGAAGCGACAGCGCTTCCCACGTTCTCTTTTATAGAGTTCTACGTAATGCAATCTCTGATGAAGCTGCCAATTATGCTTCTTTTCTAAATTTTTATATCCGCCAATAAAAGGTATTCTCTCTAATGGCGGACCCGGCTTTTTTTCTTGCCTCATCGGCAAGTCTCGAATCTACGAATATCGCCGAACTGAATAATCTCTGGATTCTTACAACTGCTTTTTAGCTGCTTTGTCTTTGATTTTTTTGTTATTTCTTTCTCTTTTTAGAAAAGACATGTAATCGGGAAACGTTACGATTCTCTTTGTTTTACCAAGCCACACGTAGGCGCCTATATCTTTTTGAAACTTAATTTTTACGGGATTTGCAGAATATGTTTTGTTTACATACCATGCCGAGCCGATGATATTTTTATATTTTGTCGATTTTTTGTTTGCCGCTATCGTATTCCCGTATGCTTTTAACTGTTGTTTTACTATTTCTTCCGCTTCTTTAGGTTCCGGAATGTCTCTTGTAAAATTTACATGCAGTACCGCCGCCATTTTAGGCAATTTTTCCTGAAACTCTACAAAATAATCGGTTTTTTCAACAAAATCCCCGAAACAAAAAACATTTGCCGCAAATATTAAAGTAAATGCCGCCGTAGAAAAATATTTTTTCATTTTATGTCCTTGTTTTAATCGCGCTGTATAGAAAGAGATGTTTCTGCAACAGGTAATGCAGTGAAAATCAACCGCGCCGCAAGTCGCAGGGCTTTGTTTTCTAAATTCTTCATTACGAGATGGCAACGCTATCAAGCCGTTGATCGCATTTTCTGCTTCCAGTTCGTTGTCTGTTTTCGGCTGATGTGCGGATAATCTCCATGTTTTTTTCTTGAAATCCTTAGCGTAATGCTCGATTCCTTTCGTTTAATTTTTCAGTCGTGGCATTGCCAATAAATCTTTTTGGCGCATGTTTTGTTCCTATAAAGAAATCAATGAGGCAATTTAGTAAAGAAAGTCCTCCATATGCAGATACGGGCGCCATTGCCAACAGTGGACGTGTATCCTCTGTCCGTTCTCTCCATTTCTCCGGACGATTTTACAGAATAATTTCCTTCTGCAGGGAATTTGTGCATAAACCGCTCCGCTGATCGTTTATTTTGTACTTCTTTGCGCGCCGGATTGAGAATTTTCCATAATTATCTGGCTCGCTGCTTCCAATGATAAATGATAAGCGGAACGCATTTACGGCACGCTTCGCAACGTATAAAGTTATTTTACAATTTTGACGTTTTATAGTAAACTTATCCTTATAAAAATAACGAGGTAAAAAAATGGGCGCTGCAGTCGCGCCGAAAAAAGTAAAATTGTTTTGCGGCGTAATTTCATCCGATGGAGAAAGGGAAATAAAGCGAAAATCCTTTGAAGCGCTTAAGGGAAGATTCGGCGAAATTGATTTGACAAGTGACGATATGCCTTTTGATTTCTCCGATTACTATAATATTGAAATGGGCGATAATTTGGAACGTTTTTGGATTTCGTTTGAAAGATTAATTTCCCCCGCCGATATTGCCGGGATAAAAATTTTTACAAACTCCATTGAAAATGGATTTGCCGTAAATAATAAAAGGCGAATAAATATTGATCCGGGATATATAACTCCGTCAAACGTTATTCTCGCTACGACCAAAGATTACAGTCACAGAATTTATCTTTCTAAAGGTATATACGGAGAAGTTACTACAATATATAATAAAAAAACCGGGTTTACTAAGCTTCCATGGTCATATCCCGATTATCTTTCTAGACCGGCAACGGATTTTTTTTTAAAAGCGCGGACGGAGCTTGTGAAGCGATTAAAAAAGAGTCGATACTTATTTTAATCTACTCAAGTTGTGTTGTTCAAGCAAGGGGGCAATTTATGGACTTACTGGTTTTTATTTTGGCCTACTTAGTCGGATATCTTTATATTGCATGGCGCGTGAATTTGGACTTAAATATTAACCGGCCTTACAACATTTGTTTGTATGCCGTATTTATTATTTTTTGTATTGTAAGCGTTTTTTCATTTGCCGCCAGACATTGCGAAGCTCCAATTATGTTATCAATTAGTCGTTTTGGATTTATATGTATGGGCGTTTGGGGAATAACGCTTTCTTTTTTTATTGTAAACGACGTATTAAATTTAGCTAATTTACTACTTAAGATAAAGAACTTCAGATATTATTCAACTCTTATAGCTGTAATTTTGAGTACAGCGGCGTCAATCTGGTCTTTGTTGAATTTTGCGTTTATATTGAGCGTAAAAGAAATAAAAATAAAAGTTCCGCAGCTTCCGACCGACTCTTTGAAAATAGTACAGCTTTCGGACGTGCATATCAACGCTGCTACTTCGCCTAAAGCCATAAATAAAATTTTTGATAAGGCGGCGTCTTTGAAACCGGATATGATAGTTATTACAGGCGATTTAATAGATACTGATATTAATGCGGACGACAGATATGTTGAGTACGGTTTTGAAAAATTAAAGGCGAAATACGGAGTTTTTGCCGTCTCGGGGAACCACGAATATCATACGGGCATTGACGCCTATTTTTCAATGTTAAAAAAATTAGGATTTAAAGCTCTTCAGAATGAAAGCGTTTTAGTTGAAAATCTGATTAATGTTGCAGGCATAAACGATGCAGATTATGATAATCCTGCGGAAATCTCAAAAATTTTTGCTGGTACAGATAAAAATTATCCTGTAATTTTTTTAAGCCATCACCCCAATTCCTTTGACGAAACTTCAAAACAAAGCTTAAAAATAATACAGCTTTCAGGGCATACTCACGCGGGGCAAATACCGCCTATTGAAATAATGAGGAGATATTTAATGAAATACAATTACGGCTTATATTATAATAACAATGCGGTTATGTATATAACTTCCGGAACGCGTTTGTGGGGACCTCCTATGAGGTTATTTAATACAAGCGAGATAGCGGTGATAACTCTGGAACGCGAATAGACTGTGTTATCTATAATGTGCTGGCGTCGGCTGGATTTTAACACTTTCGGCAGGCGCTGAGACTATTGCTGTTCCATTTCAAATTTAAAGCGTGGTTGTTTTTAATTGTTTGAAAAGCGGATTTCCGTTTTATAAGTATTTTAAATAAGCGCTTTATCTTCAGCGAAGAAGGAGATAGAAGAGTTCTCTCTGTCGAGAGGCATAATATTCGGATAGGATTTACGTTGAAGCCCGGTAAATAACAGCCGCTTTTGCCAGACGGAGATTAAAGAGACTAGCTGTTGCTGCGGGTATAATCTGAGGTTTGTCATTCAACTTGCTTAGTCGTTTGGGAAAAAGATAAATATGAGAAATTATTATTTATTGTTAAAGAATTTTGATTTTTGTACAATCTTAACAATCTAATTCAACGAGGTGTGTTTATGCTGAAAGAAGACCTTGAAATTACCGCTTTTCTTGCAAGAATAGATATTAAAGAAGATGAAAAAGAAAAATATCTTACAGATATAAATGAGATGTTTGACTATATTGAGATTTTGCAAGAGCCTGATACTGCTAGTTTACAGCCAACGACTCATGTCACGGAACTCAGAAATGTCTGGAGAGAGGATGTCGTAAAACCGTGTCCGAAAGAGGTTATAGATCATCTCCTTGACAGCGCGCCTGCAAGAGAGGGAACTTTTTATAAAATTCAAAAGGTTATAGCAAACGTATCTTAATTCTGATGCGCAAGCAGAGCAGATTTTATTATGATAAAAGCGGTTTATTCTATCGGCGGTAAGTTTACTACCGAATATAAAGCATCAAGAATTTCGGAAGATTATAAGAAAAAGCCCGATATTATGTGGATTGACATCCATTTGGAAAACCACGAATTAGGGCAAGAAGAGACGTTGCTTCTATCCGAATTATTTAAATTTCATGAGATGTCAATTGAAGATTGTCTCTTTCCGCAGTATCATCCAAAAGTAGAAGAGTTTGAAAATTATGTCTTCGTTGCCGTACACGGAATACAGCTTAAACCAAACTATTTTCAGGAATTTAAAGACAGCATTTACGAGTTAAATATTTTTGTCGGCAGAGGTTTTGTAATTACCGTGCATGTGGAGGAGTTATTTTTTCTTGAAACTCTTTTTGAGAAAGCAAGAATAAGACCGCAGGTCGAAATGGGAAGCCTTGAAAACCTGCTTTACAATATTTTTAATAAAGTTGTTTCCAGCTACGAGTTCACTTTAGAGAAAATTGACGATAAAATGGAGAATCTGGAAGATGATGTCCTCGAAGAGCCGGAAGCTAAAAATATGGAAGAAATACTCAATATCAAAAAAGTGATTTTTGCAATGAGAAAAGTAGCCGAATACCAGCAATCGGCATATGTTTACTTTAACTTTATAAGAGCGTCAAACAGCAATTTGATTTCAAAAGAGTATTTGGTATATTTTCGCGATATTTATACGCAGTGCGTGAGAGTAAATCAGTCTATGGTTATGCGGAGTCAGATGGTTGTAAGCTTGCTCGAAGTTTATATGTCGAGCGTTACGTTAAGGCTTACCGAGGTTATGAAATTTTTGACGGTAATAGCGACAGTTTTGATGCCAGTTCTTATTATATCCGGCTATTATGGAATGAATATGCGGTTTCCGGAATATTCAATTTTTGGGGAAAAGAATTTGTGGGTTTTTGCGATATGTTTGATGCTCATTAGCATGGTGGTGATGCTTGTATATTTTAAAAAGAAAAAGTGGTTTTGAGTATGGACGAGATTTTAAAAATTAGAGCGAGAAATTTGCGCGCAAAGGTTTGTTCCGGCGAAATAAAAAGCGTTGAAATTATCAAAGCCTGCTTTAAGCGTATTAAAGAAGTTGATTCAAAAGTAAAAGCGTTTCTTAAATTAGACGAAGAGCGTTCCTTAAAACAAGCTGCGCAAACCGACGACAAGATAAAAACGGGCGCAGAATGCGGATCTCTTGAAGGCATTCCTATAGGCATAAAAGATAATATTATGATAAAAGGCGAAAGTATGACTTCCGCTTCTAAATATCTTGAAAATTATATTTCTCCTTATAACGCCGCTGTTATAGAAAAACTTAAAGAAGCGGGCGCAGTTTTTGTGGGAAGAACAAATATGGACGAGTTTGCGATGGGCGGTTCTACGGAAGCGTCAGCTTACCAGAAAACTGCAAATCCTTGGAATATTGAGCGTATTCCAGGCGGTTCTTCGGGTGGCAGCGCCTCCGCCGTAAGCTCGGGTATGGTGCCTTTTGCGTTGGGTTCCGATACCGGCGGCTCAATAAGACAGCCTGCGGGTTTTTGCGGCATAGTGGGCTATAAACCTTCTTACGGCTTAATAAGCAGATACGGCGTGTGCGCTTTGGCGTCTTCTTTTGACCAGATAGGTGTGCTTTCAAAAGACGTAAAGGATGCCGCTTTGCTTACGAGCGTTATAGCAGGCGAGGATTACAGGGATCCTGTTTGCTGTCCCGGAGAGCGGATTGATTATACGAGCGGCATTGATAATCCTGACATATTAAAGACTGTGAAAATCGGCATACCGAAACAACTTTTAGATTATAAAATGGATGGAGAAATATCGGAATGTTTCAGTAAAGCCGTAAATAAACTTGAACTTGAGGGCGCCACAATAGCCGAGATTGACATTGCGGCTTATAAATATGTTCTTGCCCTGTATAAAGTTATCATGTGCGCTGAAGTTTCTGCAAATATTGCGACTTTTGACGGAATTCGTTACGGGCATAGATCGTCAAGCGGACGGAATTTAAACGATGAATATGCAAAATCCCGAGCGGAATCGCTTGGGTACGAAGTTAAGAAAAGAATATTGTTTGGAACTTATGTTTTGGGCGCAAAAAATTATTACAGGTGTTATCATCAGGCTCAGAAAGTGAGAACTCTGCTTATAAACCAGATAAACGAGGCGTACAAAAAATGCGATTTTATATTTTCGCCTGCAACTTTGCAAATGCCTGTAAAATTTGGCGAGACGCTTTCGGAAGAATGCGATATTTTCGTCACGGCGGCAAATCTTGCTGGGCTTCCGGGTATTACCGTTCCGTGCAGTTTTGTAAGTTCGGGTATGCCGATGGGCGTGCATTTTATGGGATCAAGATTTTCTGACGCGAAACTCTTTCAGATTGCCAATGCTTTTGAAAGAATATCGGGATTTGATTTAAATAAATATCCGGTTCTTTAGCAGAGATTAAAGCGTTTGTGTTTTGACTGCGGAAAGACTTATCCGCTTTTCTTATTTTGATATTCATGAAAACTGCAAAGCAATTCTCGTCCCAAGCTGCCCTTAAAAGAGTTTTGTGGACTAAAGAAGAAGAGATGTTGAAAGAGAGCTTATCATCATTTCTTAAAGATAGAGAGGATAATTGTAAAAAATGGTTGTACGAATTTAGAATTGGCTAAAAATAGGTTACGGATATAAGGAGCTGGAAATGAGAAAGGTTTTATGTATTTGTTGTTGTATAAGCATGTTAATTTTTACTGCTTGTGACCAAGATGCTTTTAGAAAAAGCTACAGTAAAACGTTGGGTATAAGCGCTGGAGCGACTGTGTCAGCGGTCGTATTATTTTCCCTTTTGGCGATACTTGAAATTGTAGTGGAAAATACTACTAACTGCTGTGAGAGTAATAATAAATGTTGGAAGTTTTAATTACTCCTAGTAATATTTGGACTTTTGGAAGGTATCGGCTTTAACTGGGAAATATACTAAAACCTGCATATAAGACTGAAAGATAAAGCAATTATAAGAACAGACAGACATTGTGTTCTCAACACAATTTTCTAAAGAAAAACTTTAAACAAACTAAAACCGGTGAATGTACGTACGTTTGTATAAATTGGCGAAAAAGAAAAATTTGCCAGCTCATACAAATGAAAAGATATTGAAATTTTCAGTCTATATATTGAAAGTATATGGAGAACATAGTATGGACGGATATATAATTTGGGAGAAATAAGCGCAAAGCTGTAAGCAGATATTGCGGTCAAATTTAAAAAGCTCATACAGATATAAAAAAGGTATAAGATAATGGCTGATTATGAAACGGTAGTAGGACTTGAAGTACATATGCAGATCAACACAAAATCAAAAGTTTTTTGCGAATGCTCTGCAAAATTTGGTTCCGAACCGAATTCAAATACATGCGTGATTTGCACCTCGCAGCCGGGAGCAATTCCGATACTAAATAAGAAAGCGGTTGAAGCCGTTGTTAAAACGGGTCTTGCGCTGAACTTTACTATAAATAAGCGGTGTACTTTTGCAAGAAAGCAGTATTTTTATCCTGACGTTCCAAAGAATTATCAGATAACCCAGTCCGATCCGCCTTTATGTTCCGGAGGAAAACTTGCAATAATCGTCGGCGGAAAAGAAAAGATTGTAAACATAGCGAGAATACATCTGGAGGAAGACGCCGGGAAACTCGTCCATGAAATAGGCGGCAAAAAACTTAATTATTCTCTTCTTGATTTAAATAGAGCTGGCATAGGGTTGATGGAGCTTGTCACTGAACCGGAGATAAGTTCTCCTCAGGAAGCGTTAGAATTTTTAAAAGAACTCAAAAATATTGTTGAATATTTGGAAACTTCGGAGTGCAGCATGGAAGAGGGTAAAATGCGCTGTGATGTAAATGTAAGCATACGCCCTGTCGGACAAAAAGAGTTTGGGACGAGGGTCGAAATTAAAAATATGAATTCGATATCTGGCATACGAGACGCGATAACTTATGAAGTTGAAAGACAAAAAGAGGTTCTTAATTCCGGCGGCAGACTTACGCAGGAAACAAGGCTTTGGGACGCGGAAGAAAGAATAACAAAATCGATGCGTTCAAAAGAAGGTGCTTTAGATTATAGATATTTCCCTGAACCGGATCTGGTTCCTTTTGACTTGATGGATTCTTTTGTTGAAGAATTGCGCAAGCAGGTTTTGGAACTTCCGAAAGCAAGAAAAACAAGGTTTATGAAAGATTACGGTTTGTCGGAATACGACGCAGCTTATTTGACTTCTGTTAGAATGATTGCGGATTATTATGAAGAGTCGTTGAATGTTTTAAAAGATGAAAAATCCGGTGTCTTAGCCGAAAAATTTGTCGTCGCTGCAAAAACGCTTGCAAATTGGATTTCTACAGAATTAAGTGCGAAGCTCAACGCTTCAAAAACCTCTATTGCGTACGCTCCCGTTTCAAGCCGGAATTTGGCAAAATTGGTTTCTCTTATTTTAGATGGCGCTATTTCTGGGAAAATGGCAAAAACTGTTTTTGAAGAAATGTATGAAAAATCAACAGATCCGGAAATGATAGTAAAAGAAAAAGGGCTTATGCAGATTTCTGATGAGTCGGCTATTGTGAAGATGTGCGAAGAAGCTGTTTCTGAAAGCCCTAAAGCTGTTGCAGAGTTTAAGTCGGGCAAAGAAAGAGCAGTTGGCGCAGTCATCGGTCTTGTTATGAAAAAGTCAAAAGGACAGGCAAATCCGCAGCTTGTTAATAAAATCTTAATGGAAAAACTGAAAACATAATTGAGATTGAGTGAGAAAAAGCAAGAATGTTTTTGTATGAACGTAAACTGAAACTATTAAAATTTTGCAGACTAAGCTTCTTTAAAATGTTGTAATTTGCGCGTCTGATAGGACTGGCTGATTTAATGGAACGATATGTAAATTATGCCTTCGCCAATAAGATGGAGAGATGGCCGAGTGGTTTAAGGCGCAGTCCTGGAAAGACTGTTTATCTGAAAGGGTAACTAGGGTTCGAATCCCTATCTCTCCGTTTAAATATATGCGCAACTGACAGCGCGCACTAAAAGAAACGCTAAACTAAAACAACGCAACTCAAACGTTACGCTATAAATAAAAAGGCGTTTTGGCATGTGTATCGACGCAAATAAATATTAAAAAGAGGCTGCTAATAAGTAATCAAGGTGAAGCGATACTAACGCAGTACGCATATGATTTTGGCTGTACAGAAGTTTTTGAAATAAAGAACCCTGCAGTCGCCCTTATAGAGAAAAAGCAAGAAAGTAGGACTGATAGCGAAGAAGTAGGACAAAATGTGACAGCAACCGCAACGCACCGAAGGTGGAGGGGAGTGAAAAGCTATGAGATTTAACGGCGATGACGACCAGTTGCTTAAAAGGTTGTTTTTGTACTTGTAATAAGAAGGAATCTTTAGTTGTAAAACTTGAACTTTTACGTTTAGACATTCATTTTTATAGAGAGAGTTATCTTGCATTTTGAGGTAAAAAAACTTACTCCTTTTCTCCCTGCTGAATGGGTTAGATATAAGAAATGAAAAAATTGTTTGTTTTTTAGGTTTTGCGTCTTGTAAATCTAGTAATTCCCTTATCAAAAAAATTAAGTCGCTTGATGAAAAATATAAATCGCTTGTCGCAAACGATAAGTCATTTTTCAAAAAAGCTAATATGCTCGCTGAAATAATGAAGGTGGCTGAGGCAAGTTGTAGGATATTATGTCAAAAGTTTTTGAGTTGCTTGAAAGAGAGTATATAATAGATATGTAAAATCGGAACGGAGCAAAGCTGCTCTGCATAAAGGAAACAGCAGATTAAGAACATCTCTATATTGATTGTAAATAATCTCAAAAACTACAATATTTATTGGGATAGTAATGGGAATAAAACAATAAAATGAGTGTGTTTTGGTAACAGCGTATAATACTGAACTCGGCATTAAGAAGGTCGCAAATCCTGTTCACCCAATATATGACAATACAGATTATCAAGTAGAGTTGCAGACTAATTTAAAGAAAGTGCATAAAGATGAGTATCTAACCAGGTGGGAAGAAATGATGTTCCTCTATCCTGATACAGAAGACATAGCAGAGTGGGAATATGAACAGGAAAGGTGAGGAGAGGAATTTCACAATGCCATCCCCTGCAGAGACGGGGGGAATGGAAAACTACTTTTACCCTTCATATCCTGATTTATGTCTTCCATATCCTTCATATTCAGAATAAAAGAGTGTAAGCATTTGACTGATCTCGAGCTGTATATGAAGCCGGCAAAATTAGCGCCGGCGAATTATAAGTATTTGTATGGCAAAAGAATATTATATAGAGCTTTGAGGAGTTTGTAATAGGTATTTAGCTGCATTTTGCGTATTATAATGTGTTTTATCGCAAGTGTGACCGATTGTACGATTAATAAACTTTTTACTATGGATAAATATATTATGACTGCTTCTTTTTGATGAGTCAATAGAAATTATAAAAATTATAAAAGGAATTGCCAAAATGGGAAAATTAATGTCGATGTTTTTAATATCTTGTTTATTATTGTCAAGCTGTCAAAAACCAATTAATCATAACACCTACTCGTATCGTATAAAGTATGTCTCCGCTAAGAAGGAACTGCCGGCGATAGCTACGGCAGAAAAGGAAGAATGGAGAGAAGTACAGATACCAGACGACGTCGACGGACTGAAGCTGAGCTTATGGAAAGGTTTGAGAGGATTTGATTATTATGCTTCTTACGTTTATTTGCCAGCCAAAAGCTTAGCTGTCAAAACTTTCCACTTTCTAAGCAGCAAAAATGACGTTATCTTCAATGTCGTCGGCTCAATAGCCGCCATAGCAATAATATATCGGTTTTTCAAACCTCGGGAAGTCAGGAGTTTAAAGCAACCTATTATAATTCAATAGCGTGGTTACAGGTGCAATCGGTGTAGTCAAAGGGCAACGCGAGATATTGAAGGTGGAGTTAGGGTTGCCCTTTGAAATAAGATATATTAATATGTACAATTTGAGCGCGAGAAGCTCGCTGCAGTTAGGGTTGCCCTTTGAAATAAGATATATTAATATCCTCAATAATCGGGAATATTCTCATGGTAGGTTAGGGTTGCCCTTTGAAATAAGATATATTAATATACATTAAGAGGATGATTATATTCTCTTGCGGTTAGGGTTGCCCTTTGAAATAAGATATATTAATATGTTATGTTGAAAGCATTCTTGCGCATTTCGGTTAGGGTTGCCCTTTGAAATAAGATATATTAATATATCGGGGATAGTGATAGACTCTGATGTTATGTTAGGGTTGCCCTTTGAAATAAGATATATTAATATGGCTAGCTCCGTCGGCTGGTCGCTGCATTGGTTAGGGTTGCCCTTTGAAATAAGATATATTAATATATGTTAAAAAGGCCGCAGACAGAGGCAACTGTTAGGGTTGCCCTTTGAAATAAGATATATTAATATGGTCGGATTGAAGATTGACGATGGTCCTATGTTAGGGTTGCCCTTTGAAATAAGATATATTAATATATCCCTGGCAAAGCGTTAGCGGCAGACATTGCGTTAGGGTTGCCCTTTGAAATAAGATATATTAATATATCAGTCGGCGCAGCAGGGTGCGGTGCCTGGTGTTAGGGTTGCCCTTTGAAATAAGATATATTAATATAGCAGGCGCATTTACAAGAATTACAATACAGTTAGGGTTGCCCTTTGAAATAAGATATATTAATATTTCGTCGACGATTATCGGCAAACTTTTGTTGTTAGGGTTGCCCTTTGAAATAAGATATATTAATATTCCTTTGCTTGGCATGATACACCCTGCGCTGTTAGGGTTGCCCTTTGAAATAAGATATATTAATATCGGATAAACGGCACCCTGCCGGTGACCATGGTTAGGGTTGCCCTTTGAAATAAGATATATTAATATTTCTTCTGTTGTCCCAAAATGTTGGTGTTCGTTAGGGTTGCCCTTTGAAATAAGATATATTAATATAATCTATTTCGTCGATGGTTATTTCTTTTGGTTAGGGTTGCCCTTTGAAATAAGATATATTAATATAACCAATGAGCGGCATCCATGACAGACATGGTTAGGGTTGCCCTTTGAAATAAGATATATTAATATAGTAGCTCCCGTCTGACCGGTAGCAGACGTGTTAGGGTTGCCCTTTGAAATAAGATATATTAATATCCAGAGTGCCAATGTATGCCATTCTTACCGGTTAGGGTTGCCCTTTGAAATAAGATATATTAATATCAGGCTAGGCAATGTCCGCAAGGAAAGCCGGTTAGGGTTGCCCTTTGAAATAAGATATATTAATATATTAATAGCTGTTACAACTGTTATTTGCTGTAGTTAGGGTTGCCCTTTGAAATAAGATATATTAATATATAAAGAGCCTCGGGTATTCTCAGCCTTCCGAGTTAGGGTTGCCCTTTGAAATAAGATATATTAATATATTCGAAGAGTATGTTAGGGCGGGAGCGCACTGTTAGGGTTGCCCTTTGAAATAAGATATATTAATATATAAGTAGTGGGCATGGCGGCGGGACAGAATGGTTAGGGTTGCCCTTTGAAATAAGATATATTAATATATCCTGCATAAAGGTATTCAATACGCTACTACGTTAGGGTTGCCCTTTGAAATAAGATATATTAATATATTCAGGGAGGATTTTGGGGAGGAGTTGAAAAGTTAGGGTTGCCCTTTGAAATAAGATATATTAATATATCGGCAAAGTCGGCGGCGGAGCATAGTAAGAGTTAGGGTTGCCCTTTGAAATAAGATATATTAATATATATCAGCTCTTATTTCAAGAAGGTAAAATTGAAAATATTTTTTAAAAATTTTTATTTTTCTATAGATTAAAAGTGATGGAAACTTGATTTTTTGAAAAATATTTTATAGAATAGTCATGGGTAAACTCTAACAAGAATTATTTCGTAAGATGCCGGTTTTTCCGGCTCAATTATTTAAAACAAGTTATCAAAAAGTCCAGGTTGTTCTATATCAGTTTTTAGTTTTCCATAGTAGTTTTTTGTCATCGAAAACATTCTGTCTGTTAGAAATAACACGCTAATATGTCCGTTATCGGGGATATGTTTTTTCATATCGTCTTCGACAGAATCGCTCCTTTCTTTTGTACAGGCATAATAACAATAAATTGATTTTTGCAACATTACGAATCCAGTATTTTTTAAGTATTCTCTAAAGCCGTTTGCAATGCGGCGCTGTTTTTGTGTTAATACAGGTAAATCAAAAGCAACTAGTATCCACATAGATTTATATTTTGATATCATAAAATGGTTGCGGAAAAGTGATTTGTCCTTGTTGTTTTGATATATACGCCAAGTATGACTGAACATATTTTTGTAATCCGGCAATAAAAGAATATCCTGAATTTTCAAAAAACAGGTTTTTTTCAGTTATTGAAACAAGGATTTTTTTTAATGCAGGCGTTAGTATTTTTTCCTTAATAAAATCATAATATTGCGATTTTATAACATAGTCAACCATAGGGCGCAGAGGTTCTATAAGATCATCAACTAGACAAAAAGGATTTTTATTTTTACTATGAAACACTCCAATTGCAGGATTAAGTCCGCAGGCTACCACAGCTCTTGCAATGCTACTTCGCAAAACAGCATATCCATAATTCAATGATGAATTAATTATGTCTTCGTTTTTATTATTTCTGTAAAAATTGCTAAATAATTCTCCAAAATATACTTTTGCACCGATACCTTCTCTAAAAGTGTTGTCTCCAGTTTTTACCTCTTTTGCAAGTTCTAAAAGTTGTAAATATTTGTTATCACTTTTTGAGAAAGATGCTAAGCAAACAGCCTGGTTTGTAAGCTTTTCTGTTATTATCTGTTTCCAAGCTTGTTTTTGTATAGGTTGACTAGCTGACAATTGTATTTCTAAACGTTTACCGTATTCTGCGATATTAAAGTAAGGCAATAGCATTCCGGCAGGCGTATGCGTTTTGTCACAGAAAACTATTGGAATTTTATTTTGGATACACTTCTGAATTGCTGAGTTTGTATATGTAATACTGTTGCCGTGTAAAATAACACAGTTGATATCTAGAAAATTTGCATGAAGTTTTTCTTCATTATCCTTTAACACAGAAAGATTATTGTTCTTTACGCAAATATGATACCCGTCGCCGCTGATATCAATAATTCTCCACATTTAAACCTCTTTATTTTTTAATATTTGCGAGCGGTACTTTATAATACCTAAAGAAGTTAAAATAACTTTTCTTAAGTTATACTGCTGCATACTTGATATACAAAATGAATCATCTTTGTTATAATTTGCTTTTAACAAATTTCCAAAAAATATTCGTATTTGATCTTTTTTACCATTAGAATATCGATCTGATTCTGTGAAAGTTAGAACTTTTACAAATGTTCTGTTTCCTCGGAATGAACCCACTTTATTTTTTAATGAGATTTTATCCTCAGAAATATCAGCTTCCAAAGTATCGCCCTGATTAGATTCTCTCAAAAAGCCTATATCCTTTGTTTTTATAGTTTGGAATATCCTTTTGATTAAAATTTATTTTCCGTATAATTTCGCCACAGAGTTTTCCAGTTTTGTCATGGTACAAATCTAAAAACAAATTATTGCCAGTATCGTAACCGAACCCTGTTTTTGTTTCTGTAGGTTCTTTTATGGGAAAAAACTTATCTTTAAGTCTTTTGCTGCAGTCAATATATTTTCCGCCTATTAAGTTACAAGCCTTTTTATAAATTAAAACGTCTGTTATGTCTTTCGGTTTTTTACCTTCTTCCTTTTCCTTATTGTTAGCCTGTTCTAGTTGTTGTTTTGCTTCAGATAAAGTATCTAGTATTTTTTCATAAAGACAGATATTGCGCTTGAGTTTTTTTATTAGTTCTTCATCCTTGATGTCAGATAACCTATTTTTAAATTCACATAAAGCCCGATGAAGAGTATCTTTAGGACTCTCTTTTTCCTTAAAAGGTATTTCTGCAACATTTTTTAAGGTTGTAATTATATATTTTTCCTCATCGAAATAATAAACTTTATAAGCTGTATCTTTTACTAGTGATCCGTTAGTGCTATGGTCATGCTTAATGCTAATATTTGCATTTTCTATAGAATTTTTTACGCTTATTTTAAAGTCTTCTAAATTTCTATTTAGCGGCGGCAACAATATTTTTGATAACCAGCTCTTTTCTCTATAATTTGGTTTGTACCCTTTTGCGTGTATTCTGTTTAAAAAATTATGATATCCTCTATTTGCATAAGCTATCGCTACAGCATCCAAAGCATGATGTCTATTATCCATTCTTATTTTTTTATTTCGTGGTGTCTTAAATTCTTCGAATTCTTTTTCAGAAAGAATATTTTTTGCTAGAGGGATCATTACGCTATTCAGTTCCCAAGCAATTCTAAGCTGAGCGGTAAGAGAAGACTTAACGCAGAATACTTTTGAAGATTTATCAAAATTATCAAAAAGACACGCGAGATATCTCGCAGCTATTTTGGAAATATAACTATTATCTGGTTTAAAACGATTTAACATAGGCTTATTCTCTAAAAATTTTTCAATGGAATCCTGATAAAATCGCCATGCTTTGCGTGGTAAATTTTCTTGGGCATTGCGTAAAATCTTATTCCACACGTACTTTCCAGATACTTCGTGTCCAAAGGCATTGAAAGGCGACTTTTTTGCCTTGTCGGCGTTACATTTATTATGCGCAATTACAAGATTATTTTTTGTATCATCTTCACTTTCTGAAAGAGGAAAAAGATGTTCTATATCTACTCTCGAATTTATTATATCATCGGGAGTTATCTCTTCAATGCAAAACGGACAAATATATTTCTGTTCTTCAGAAAGTTCAAATTTTAAAATATAATTCGACGGGTTTTCTTGCCGACTTTTTATATATGATAAATGTGGTTCTATATATGTTTTGTATATTTCGTTTCTATGTTTTTCATTTTCATCTTGTTGTTTGGATAAGGATTCTCTGTCTTTCTTGCTTTTTTTAAGTTCTCTGGCTGTCTCCAATCCTATTTCCAAAGGTTTTTTACCAAACAGAGTGATAATTTCATTAACAAGTTTTCTAAGTTCGTTCAATGTCTGATGAACTACTGGATTTGCAATTTTGCCGAACTCCTCTTCGTCTTTGTTAATATTAGGTTTTTTATAATTCTTGTCAGCAAATTGTTTTGAGAAAGATTTCCCTATAGGTCTTTGAGTACTTTCCTGAATAATTTTACCATAGTACGGTAACGAATCATATATCGACTGTTTGTCAACCTTAAATTTACCTTCGTCGATTGCTTTATCTAAAGCTTCAGCATAAGAAAGACCATCTTTTTTAATATATGTCAGTAATATTTCCATTGCTTTTTTGCCAATAGTGGCATAATTTGATGGAAGTCTAATTTTATCAAAAAGTTCATCAACTTCATTTTCGGTTAAACCATAACCAATTAATTTAGCTTTTAGTTGTTCGTCTGGAAGACTGTTCCATTCATGAAGAAATTCATCCTGATGCGGTGAAAGTTTTGGCCAAAATGACAGTGCTTCAAGACCAGCTAGAGCATAACCCTTAATTTTCTTTTTATCCCTGCCTTGAAGATGTATCTCAGAATGCTCAGGGAGCTGTAACAATTTTTTTACTTTCGCTTCGGTTAATTCTGTACCTTTTAACAATTCATTAAATAATATTTCTTTTTCTTTTATTAAAAATTCTTTTTCTTCAAAATTTAAAACTTCCCCAGTTTTTTCATTAATGACAGGATTAAAGTATCTTACATTATTAAGTGCTTCATACATTCTTCTGTGCTCGTTGAGTTTATGCGAGCGAGGAAGTCTTTTTTCATCCTTAAAATAAGGACAGTATCCTGATTCCGGGATAAGTTTTTCAGTTTGGTAAAATATTGCTTTTTTTAATTCTTCAATATAATCATCAGTTAAGATATTAGTATGATACTGTTTTTGATGAGCCAAGATTTTTTCAACTTCTTTCGATACAATATCTCTGGTAACTGCAAACTCTTTTTGTGGATTTTTTGCAGTTTTTCTGTTGGTAACCTTTTCTCTTTCATTTAACGGTGAATTTTCTATTTTCTCTTTGTAAAGATATTCGCCAAATGTGCGATACTTTTTGTCGTTTATAATTTCTTTAGTTTTTTTTGCAAGTTTTGCTGTTTCAGTATTTTCTTTTACTTTTTCGTCAGCATCTTCTAAAAAACTTCTAACAGAATCTGTTCCTCTATGATTTGCAATATGATACAAAGCATATCCCAGCTGAAATAAAGATAACTTTTCATCTAAAGCTTTATATCTTAGAGTATATGGATCATTCTTTAATACTTCAATTGGAAACCTTTTTTGTGAAGTTTCGCAGTCAATAGATTTTTCTTTTCTTTCTAAATCTTCAGAAGGCGGCAAAGCTAATTTTTTTTCAGCTAGTAGTTTCCACAGAAAACGCATACGTTCTCTGCGGTGTCTATGAGTGTTTCTTTGCAATCTAAACATCCTGCGATCAACGGCACCTATAGAAGAATTAAAAATTCTACTTCCTGTTAAAATAATATCCTCTGGCAGATATGAATCGTCACATTTTTTTAAAGACACTATAGCATATCCTATTGAACCAACGCCTAAATCTAAGCCTATGCGGTATTCTCTATTTGCGAGTTTTTCTTTTATCTTTTTATACTCAATTTCCTGAATTTTATTCATAATGTCTCCAATTACTTTTAGACTATAAAGTCGGATTAAAAACATAAAATAATATCGAGGACAGAAACGGATATAACGCATTAACTTGCCGCATCCCATTACGGGAGACGGAATTAACTTGATATTATCATAAGATATTTAAAATTTGTACGACATATAATTTAAGAAAACGAATTCTCTTTCAAACGTTAGCTATCCCTTGATATATATTTGTGTAGTCTGATATGTTTTTTCACTTATAGTTTCTCTTTATTTTACATCTTTTCTCTCAAGCCAATCTCTATAACAACAGGCGTAAACCATAAATGCGCTTGCCCAACCATCATGGCTATTCCGCCTATTCTCTCTGCTGGAGAAGCACTTTCTTTTGTTGCTGTACCGAGCGCCGTTATAAAAATACTGTTGTTTAGGTTTAAAATGTTAGTCCTCGCTTTTTCAAGAATAGTTCTAGGACGATTTTCAAATGCAAACACAATCGTTCCAAGTTTATCCGCTTTCTGACAATAGTCTTATCATTGTAGAGTCTATTAGACAAACCAGAATTATTCTGCCGACGGGTTTAATCTGACTTACTTTGTTTTCTATTTTTTGCTTCTCTTCCCTGCCGCTCAAAATTTGTTCTCCAATGCCTTGATTACATAACGCATTCAGGTTAGTTTGCTTTTTTCTCGCAAGCTTTCTTAGTCTTGTCCAAGTTTTAGTATTGCAATTAAATTCTTTTTTGGCAGAGTTCGCACAAGGTATTCCACAAGAGGACATTCTATAGCCATACCCTTGCTTATACTTTGGATATTAACAACACCTTTCCCGCACTCATAATTGCCGCGTCTAAACACATTGGCAGTACTTTGCACTCGCTCGTCAATTTGTCGTATTGCTCTCTACTCTGGTTTGCTTATAGGCTCTTAAAACACTTTTATTATATCATTATTCATACTTTTTGCCGCTCGACTTTATTTGTCATTCTCAAAAGATTCAGTCTTTGAAGAATTCAGGAAAAGGCAGAATATTTTAGAGACTTTGCCTTCTCACCATGATAAATGAGAGGATATAATTGTATTACTAGTTTTGTTCTATTGGCATATTACGACGAGATAAAAGAAGGCATTTTGATTAACTGTTGGATTTGTTTGCCTTGTCATAACTTGTTGATTGTAATCTTTATCTGTCACTCTGAAAAAAGCTGTTTTCGCAGGCGGGGTAAATAAAATAAGCTTGGCGCCGGCTTTATCTGTCATTCTAAAAAGACGCAGTTTTTGAAGAAATCAACAAAAAAGACAAGAATGGAAGTTTCAAGAATTTTGTTCTCTTAACATGGCAAATTTAACAGTAAAAATTTTGAAGAAGAATTTTTATTTTCTGTAGAGAATTTTCAGAGAGCGGTTAGATTAGAATATTGGTACTGCACTTGAATACAATGGAGAGTTATGACAAAGCTGTTTGGAGATATTTAAGTCGGTAATAGTTCCTTTTTTAATGTAATATTTCTTGTTGTTTCTTTCAGCAAAGGAGATAACCTTTTCTGCCGTTTCATTAAAAAATTCTTTATGTCCTTTATACGCAGATACTTTAAAATTATAATTTAATCTTCCAAAAATAATTTTGTCGACAAATTCTAAAGATTTTAAAATCTCATTAAAATCCTGTCTTATTATATTTGGCGTAGGATATGGTTCTATGCTCACCCATGTTTTAATTCCTTTTTTATGGAGATTGTAAAGGCTTTTTATGCGCTTTTTCATAGGAGAGGCAAAAGGTTCTAATTCTTTTCTAAAAGTATCTTTAATTGTTATGAGTGTTATGCCGAATTCGTTATCTGAACTAAGAGTAGTCAGTTTATTAGGAAGAATGCCTTTTGTAAGCGCAGTACATTTTATATTTTCTCGATTAAGCCTTTTTATAATTTTATAACTCATTTCAGATATTTCATTATATCCGCACATAAAAGGATCTGTAGTAAAAGAAAGCTGGACGGAGCGAATTTTATCTTTATATTTTGGTATCTCAGCCTCTAATATTTCTAAAGCGTTTTTAACTATTTTAGGTTTTATCCAATCGCTATATGTTTTGATTTTACCGAAACGCTTAGCCATCAGCATAGCATAGCAGGGATATAGACAGCCATGAGAGCAACCCTTCACATGGTTAATAGTGTAATCGCCGTATTCAACATTTGTTTTATACAACAGAGTTTTCCTTGCTATGCTGTTCATAGTAAAATTATCCTTTTATTTGAAAGTAATTTCTATTTTTTTATCTTTGTTGCGAATGTAAAAAACTCCTTGCCTGCGAGTGGACGCTTTAGGCACAACAGTTATTTTATTATTACTTTCAAGCTTTTTTAATATAGAACCTACCTTTTTAGGCAACAAACTGTCCAGAATTCCACATTTATATAATTCGCAATTTGTCAGTGTTTTTTTCTGGTGGTAAATATGCTTTATGAAAATTGGTTCTTCAGGCAGAAATAGATATTGCTGCCTATCAATTTTATCTAAAACTTCTAAGAATTTTTCTGCGCCTAGAATGTGTCTTGTCGAGAAGAGCAAACAATGTTGACTATTTTTTGTTTTGAGTATTTTGTGATAAACAAATTCTGTACTAGCTTTTTCCCTAAAAACCTTTTTTATTTCTTCTAAAAATTTTTCTACATCTGAACATTTTTCAGCATTCTCTTCATTTATACCTACATCGCTAAGAAAATTAGCAATGGGTTTCAATGATTTAAATCTTCTCCCATTTCCTAAAAATCTATATATGTGAGAGAGTGGTATAAATATTAAAAAATCCAATCGTTCTGCAGAAAAAATTTTTTGATAAGTTTCTTCTTTAAGTTGAGTATATCCCCACGGATCAATAAAAAATAAACGATGAGTTTTATTATTATCGCTTTGTGACAATACATCGATAATAAATTCATTGGCATCTTTATTAGAACATGAAATAATATCTTCTTTATAAGGTTGTAAGTTTTTTTTTAAATCTTCACAATATTTAATATCATTTAAAATAAGACGTATATTTTTTGAATTGTTATTAATGATGGATTCTATTACATTTTTTGCAATAACAGCGCTGCCGTTTTCGCCATTATCTGATTTACCCTTTCCAGCGAAAGGTTCAACTATAGAAATATTATCATAATTCGGCACATTAATCATTATTGATAAATAAGCTTCTAAATATTTTTTATAAATATCTAGTTTTATTTTGCTATGGTTTTCTATATTTCCTTTTTTATTCATTTTAGAATTCTCAGATACTATATCAAAATTATGCGGATTTAATAAATTCTGTGAGTTTTGTAATAATTTGAGTTTGAGTTGCTTGAGTCCTCATTTAAACCGAAATGGTTCAAATTTAACTTTGTTATCTAAAATTAATGATATTTTAATTAGGCGTTTTTATCTTTTATTGTAAATTATATTTTTGAAAGCGACATCGCTAACCTTTGTAAAATTGTTCCAAGTTTTTAAATACAAATAAAATGGTGTATAAAAAATGTTAGCATTTTTTATCAAAAATTAATTTTTTCGTTTTTATTCATTAAGTCTGTAAATTGCGCATTTTATTTTTTTATTTTAGTTTTTTTGTTATGTTTTTATTGAGAAAATATTGGCAAATTATTATTTTGAAATTTAAAATATTAAAAAAATCGGTAATAAAAGCAGTCATAACTCAGTAGAAAAATGAGGAATAGTTTAAGACAAATCTCTGAAGAAACTGTCTGTCTAAATGAGCGGTTACGATTTGAATTTCTATTTTAACAGAGTGGGATTTAAAGCCAGACCGAATACCCGCAAGAAAATAGAGCGGAAAAGAGGTTTATAATTTTAGTCGCAAGTTTCTTTGTTACTTGTGCGGGACATATGATGACACCTGTTTTATGTATGTAGCGTTGAGGGACAGAGTATAAATTTTTTGTTATACTTTTTTTGTTATACTTTAAAAGTTACGAAATGAGAGGAGACAGAGTAATAAATTTTATATGCAAAAGCCTATCTTTTTAAATCACATAAGTTTGTATTTCCCAAATAAAATATGTTTTGAGGATTTTTCAGCGCAGATACAACCGGGGAACCGCATTGCGATTATAGGCAATAACGGATCCGGTAAGTCGTCTCTGCTCAAGATTATAAAAGGCGATTTGCCCGCGTCTGAAGGCGAGATACAAAATAAAGACGTTTCTTTCGGATATGTTCCGCAGTTAATTTATGAATATGAAAATTTGAGCGGCGGTGAAAAATTCAACAAAACTTTAAGTGCCGCTCTTTCAAACTATCCCGATGTTTTACTTTTAGATGAGCCAACAAATCATTTAGATTTAAGGAACCGAAAATCTCTTATGAAAATGCTAAACTTTTATAAAGGTACTCTTATAGTCGTATCCCACGACGAAGAACTATTAAGAAATTCTACTGACATATTGTGGCACATAGAAAACAGAACGATAAATACTTTTAACGGGAAATATGGCGACTATCGCCAAACAATACTGCAAAGACGAAAGAGTATTGAAAATGAACTTGGCTTGCTTGTAAAAGAGAAGAAAGAAAATCATAAGGCGTTGATGAAAGAGCAGCAGCGCGCAAAGAAAAGTAAAGAAAGAGGTGAAAAATTTGTCAGGGAAAAAAGATGGCTTCCCGCATTAGGAGATTTAAATCAAAGTTCTGCGCAGAAAACAACCGGCAAAAATACAGAGTCTATTTCAAACAAAAGAAAAATATTAAATGAACGTCTTTCAAATCTGAGAGTTCCAGAGATAATAAAACCGAGTTTTTCTTTGACGACTAAATACATGCGTTCAAAAATAGTTGTTTCAATAAGCGGCGGACAAGCGGGATACGAAAATGAAATAATTTTAAAAGATATAAATTTGTCTGTCGCAGGGAGCGAACATTTAGCGATAAGCGGCGGCAACGGTTCGGGCAAGACAACACTCCTTAAAGCCATTTTAAATTGTCCAAGTGTCGCAAAGACGGGCGTCTGGGACGTGCCGCGTTCCGAAGATATAGGTTATTTAGATCAGTACTACGGTTCTTTAGATAATTCAAAAACAGTTTTGGAAATGTTGTCTGATTTGGCGAGTGAGAAAACTTATGCCGAAGTAAGAGATTTTTTAAATGATTTTTTGTTCAGGAAAAATGAAGAAGTAAATAAACAGGTGTCTGTTTTATCCGGCGGCGAAAAAGCAAGATTATCTCTTGCCAAAATAGCGCTGCAAACGCCGAGACTTTTGCTTATAGACGAAATTACAAACAATATTGATATAGAAACAAAAGAACACGTTATACAGGTGCTAAAAGAATATCCCGGAGCTATGATAATAATTTCTCATGACGGCGCATTTCTGGAAGATATAGGAATTACGCATTACTACGAGCTATGTCGCTGTTATTAAAAGAACTATGCAATTTTTATTCTTATTATCGTATTTTCGGGGAAAATTGAAAGGTCTCCGTCGGCAGGTATTTTTGCAGATTGATTGACTTTTCCCGGCGCAAGCTCTTCAACAAGACGGTTATTATCTTTATTATAAATTTTGGTTAGGATAATTTTTACCGGTTCAAATTTAAAAGGCGACAATATTTCTATTTCATCTCCTTTTTTCAACTTGTGTCTCAATTCTATGGTTAAAAAACCGTTTTCGCTGCTTTTTATGACACCCGCATTTCTGTAGTTGCTTTTGCTCGAAGTATCGGTATAATCCTGTGATTCTTCCCCCGGAATACCGTCAAAAAAACCTGTCGCGTATCCGCGATTTTGCAAGGTCATCAACTCTTTCATATATTTATCAGACTGCCAGCCGTCAGGATTATCAAAATAATCGTCGATTGCCTTGCGGTAAACCCTTGCTGTTTGCGCCGTATAATATTCGCTTTTATTTCTTCCTTCTATTTTTAAAGAATCAATCTCGGCATTTATAATTTTGTCCAACTTTGGCATGAGGCATAGATCTTTTGAATTTAAAATGTATGAACCGTTATCGTCTTCTTCCATTTCTAAATATTCGCCCGGTCTCAATTCTTCCTCAAGAAGCAGCTTGCTTTTGTATTTCCACCGGCATGAATGGGCGCATGCACCCCGGTTTGCGCTGCGCGAAGCCATAAATGCGGACATTAAACATCTTCCGGAGTAACTTATACACATAGATCCGTGTATAAAAATTTCAAGCTTTATATTCCTACATTTTTCTCTTATTTCTTTAGCTTCAGAAAAACTGACTTCCCTACCTAGAACGCATAAATCCGCTCCTAAGTTTTTCCAAAAGTCTACCGTAAGCCAAGAACAGACATTCGCCTGAGTTGATATATGTATAGGAATCTGCGGAATTTCTTGTTTTATGTATTGGAATATGCCGGGGTCTGAAATAATAACGCCGTCGGGATTTAGCGCTTTCAGCACTTTTGTAAACTTTTCAAGATGCATAATGTCTTTATTATGCGAAAATAAATTGAGCGCCAGGTACACTCTTTTCCCGAGAATATGCGCAAAAGAAATTCCTTGTTCCATTTCTTCTAAAGGAAATTTTGATTTTGCCCTCAGCGACATTTCCGGAATGCCTGCATAAACGGCATCGGCTCCGTAAAGAAATGCCGTTTCCAGTCTGGAAAGAGATCCTGCAGGTAATAAAAGTTCTGGTTTTTTCATATAGACAGTTTAATGCAAACAATGCGCAATTTTTAATAATTATACATTTTTGTGGCTAACTAAAATATCGCGCGCTTTCAAAATCGGAGAGATAAATATTTTGAGGATAAATAGTTTTATGTCGTTTATGAAAAATACAGTTCTGAAAATTATTTTTGACGGCGGTTCCATGTTTTGTTTGAGCTATGGAAAGTTTTGTCAATTAAGATGTAGGGTATTCTTTAGCTTTAATGTTTACTAATTTTGCGATTTCTATTATACGTTTATCAAAGGAGAGAATTGTAATATTATCATTGCCGTGAATTTTCTGCAATTCCATTGCCATTGCAAGAATGAGAATGTCAAAAGCGGAGAGTTTGCGTTTCTTCTTTTTTATGGGTGTTGTGTGTTCAACTTTGTATATTTTATCACAATTTAGATTATGGTAGCGGTGTAAATCATACGGATAAAAAGCGGCTCTGTTTCTTATGAGTTTTTTAAAAAGTCCGCAAAGTTCTTTGTATTTCTTAGAATCTATTTTCTTTTCAAAATAATGCTGTCTTGCAGGAGTATTAAATACTTCAGCTATACAGAATTGCGGGATATAAAAAAAATAGTGTTGTAAGGGTCATTAAAGAAGCTTTCGTTACTATTAAATTCTACATAACTACAAAAGGCGGAAGCGTCTATTAGGTAGTAATGTTTGGGGTTGCAGATTATTTTCCATATTTGTCTTTCATATATTCTTTAAATGGGGAAAAATCTGCCTCTTTAAAAATTTCTCGCATTCTATTAATGGTTTTTGCAGCTTTTGTAAATTTTTTGTCTGGTTTTTTTCCGAGTTCTTTGGCTTTTTGTTTTGATGCTTTTGATTTGGTCATTGATTTTACTTCTCTTCCTTGAGTAATATAAATATATATTACTGTTTTTTGCTGATATTTTCAAATTTTTTTGCGGAAGTAGTCATTTATAAAAAACTGAGAATAGATTCTTTTTGTTTAAAATCAGTAAAATATTCTTGAATCTGTTTTATGATAGATTTTGCTTCTTTGTCTAATAAACAGGCCTAGCTGTCTTGAAATATTGTTTACTTAATTTTTGGAATGGCTATTGACAACAGGATTAAAAGGAATATGAGAACTGGAACCCTGTTTCGGGAATTCTATGGTATTATAAAAAATCAAAAATATGTTAAAATGCTGGAATCTGGAATTTTGTCGTAGATATATGCATGAGAACAGGCACGGCAATTCGGGCAAATTGAGCAGCAGCATGGAAGAATTGCTCTATCTCGGCGGCAGAATTTGGAACGAATACGATAAAAGACAGGGAGTATTTGACAAAATTCCTGAGAGGAAGGAAATAGAGTTCGCCAGATGAAAAAAATATATGTATATGCGCAGGTTGCGAAAAAAAGAGACTGTGATAAAAGTTGTTCGCGTGGATAGCTTGGCGGGAGCAGAAGAAGACGAGAACATGTCAAAGCGGGGAAATTTCTATTGTTCACTTATTCGTAGAGCGGGGATTGCTTCTGTAATTATAGGAGCGTCTGCAGTGCTGCCGGCTGGGATTAAAGCTAATGCCCCGCAGTCGCGCTGCCCGTAGGATGTTGCGGTAATTAATTTAGCGGAAGAAGATTGGTATGTTTTACAGAAAAAAAATACTATTAAACTTGCTGAATGCTTTTGGCGGCAGATTAAATAAAATTTCTTTTATCAAGCTTTTATTTCTTTTTAGTGTGTCTGATGAGGCGCGCGCACGCCCGTATTATGAATTTGTTCCTTATGATTACGGCGCTTTTTCTTTTACGGCAGATTCTGATATAAATGGAATGAAAAGAGACGGCATCATTGACGAAGATGTAGCGTCAAAAGAATTCCTGTTAAAATATTTTGATAAACGGTTTTACAGAATAACTGACGGCGATTCTGAAAAAATAGAAAACTTATATCAAAATTTCCATGATAAAAATTGTTGGGATTTAATTAAAACAACATATCAATTATATCCGTATTATGCAAAAAACAGTAAGATTCGTAAATATATAACAAAGCAGATTCAGAGTAAAATTAAAAAAATAGTGTCCGATAACAGTAAAACAATTTTATTTGATATTGGATACGAAGGTAAGAGTTTAGAAGCTTATTTAAACTTATTGATAAAAAACAACATAAAAACTCTCATTGATGTCAGAAAAAATCCGGTGAGCATGAAGTATGGGTTCTCAAAAAATCTCTTAACAGCAAGAACATCCGACTTAGGAATTGAATATACGCATTTGCCAGAACTCGGAATAGAATCAGAAAAGAGACAGTCTTTGAGTTCTTTTGAGGATTACCAAAATTTATTTTCAAATTATGAAGCGAAAAATTTGAGGCAAAATACTGAAAGTATTAAAAATATCTATAATATTGTAATGAAAAATAAGAAAGTCGCTCTTACATGCTTTGAAGCGGATAAAAATTATTGTCACAGATACAGAATTGTAAATTATATGAGCGATATCTATCCGCATAAATTTGAGGTCGTACATTTATGAAGGAAAAAAAGAAAATTCTTATTACGGTTAAAACATATCCCGTACCGTCAAAAAAATATGATGAAACTGTCTGTACAGCGGGAATCACAGAAGATGGAGAATGGGTTAGATTGTATCCCGTAGAATTTCGGAAATTAGAGTATGACAAACAGTACAAAAAGTATGATTGGATTGAAGTTACGGCAGAGAGAAGAACTGAAGATTTCAGAAAAGAAAGTTTTAAGCCTATTGGAACTTGCAGAGTTGTTGGACATATGGGTACTAAAGATGGTTAGGCGGAAAGAAAAGCTTTAATATTAAATAAAGTTAAAGTTTATAAAAATATCAGTGAATTAATCAGCGACTCAAAAAAACCAAACTTTGTTTCTCTGGCAGTATTTAAGCCGACAGAAATATTGGATTTTGAGTTTAAAGAACAAGACCCTAATTGGAGCGTGGAAGAAAGCAAACAATTAGACATGTTTGCTTCAAATAATTTTAAACGAGTTGAAAAGCTGCCCTTTAAATTTAAATATATTTTTAAAGACGAATCCGGTAAATCCTCAAAACTTACAATTATTGATTGGGAAACCGGAGCGTTATTCTTAAGATATAAAAAAGATTTTAAGCTGGCCTGCGAAAAAGTGAAAGAAAAATATTTGAATGATTTTGCGCGCGGCAAAGATTTATATTTTTTTTAGGAACAACAAAAGAATATCATAATACAGCCAAAAACCCGTTCTTAATAATAGAAACGTTCCACCCTCCTAAAAAAACGATGATAAGCAAATATTACTGCCGTTTTAAGCGTGTGGCGGAGATTCTCTTCCTTTCTCCACTGAGAAGAGAGCTATAACGAAGTTTTAAAACCTCCGTCCTTTTTTTCTCTTCTTCCGGCAAGGAAGAGAGAACTGAAGAGGTATATAACAGCCGCAGTTGCAAAATAGCAGCCGATAGGAAAAAAGAGGAACTCTTGCTAGGCTTTCACTATCGCGAGTTAAAATTGAAAAAAGCGTTATTCCGAGTATGATTCTGACTCGCTGATATTCCGGCAGAAACGCTTTGTTATTTCATTTTTCTATTGATGTTCAAATCTTAAATTTTATTTTTTGCCGACAATTTTGAAAACTTTAGTTGAACAATGGGGGCATACGCCCGAGACGGCTTTAATGCCGTTTTTCATTACTACATCCTGAGGATCTTTTACTTCAACCTGTTTTTTGCATTTCATGCATCTTGCTTCTACCATAATGATACTCCTATGTTTTCTTATATACTTTATTAGTTTATTCTTTTGGGAAAGCGGGCGATGGGAATCGAACCCACATCTCCGGCTTGGGAAGCCAGTGTTTTGCCACTATACTACGCCCGCAAAATTATAGCTGTGTTTGCGGATACTTTAACTGTGCATGCTGTTATTATCATTTAGAGTCTATACTTTTTTTTGATGTGTGTCAATTTGAAAAAAACTGTTTCTAAAGCTTCTCCTGTATTTGAGATTTTGCCTTCTTGCTGTGCTTTGGTAGCAAAATTCAGAAGCTCTCCGATCCACGGACCGGGTTTTAAATTAAACTTTTTCATTATTATATTTCCATCAATAATTTTTGGCAGCGGTTCTGAATTCCTTAATTCATAGTAATATTTCAAAAGTTCCCTGACCGACTTTTCCTGAGTCTTTAATTCTTTAGAAGAAGAATTTTTTAATTTTTTATAAGAATGCCAGTCTGCCATTGAAAGAATAAGCAAGTCGGGCGTGTTATCGCCGATATCCCTAAAAAGTTTTAATGCGGCTTTTTTTGTAACTGTGTTGTTTCTAGTCAAAGTCGACGGACGCATATGCTGGCTTACTAAAAATGTTGCGATTTCAATATCCTTTTTGCCGAGTTTAAGAGAAAACATAACTTCTCTTATCTTTCCAGCTCCTAGTTTTTCATGTTTAAAAAAGTGCATTTTGCCGTTTTCAAACTTTGCGGTTTCAGGTTTTGCACTGTCATGCAAAAGTGCTGCAAATTTTAAGAGACCTTTTCTTGTGACATTTTCGGAAAAAGCGGTATTATCGTCAAAGTATTTTTGCAGATCGTCATAATTTTCAGGGAAATATTTTTTTAAATTATTGAAAATATTTTCTGCCGATTCCACAGTCTCAAAAGAATGTTGGAACAGTCCTCCCGGATGGTAATAATATTTTTTAGGGGCTTTTTTCATTTTTTTGATTTCAGGGAAAACTTCTGAAAGCAATCCGCAGCTGTCCATCTCTTTAATTAAAGCTGCGGCATTTTTTACAGACAGTATTCTGAAAAATTCGTTTTTTATTCTTTCGGGAGCAGATTGGCAAATAAGTTTTGCGTTTTGTTTGATTTGTGTAAGCGTTCTTTTTGAAAGTTTAAAATTCAATTCCGCCTTAAAACGAAACGCTCGCAACATTCTCAAAGGGTCCGCTTTAAACGATTTGTCGGAAACGGTATTTATCGTTTTTGATTTTAAATCTTTTAAATTATTTTTGTTGGACAATATAATATATTTTTTAAAATTTCTAAAGTCTTTTAAATTGAAAGCTGTCGCATTAACAGTAAAATCTCTGTTTCGCAGGTCCCGTTCTATAGTTTTGCCGCCGAAGGGAGAAATGTCTATGTTTGCAACAAAATCGTCTTTAAGTACTATTCTGTAAGTTTTATTTACGTCGTGCAGAGTTATAAGTTTTGATTTAAAAGCGTCAGCAATTTTTTTAGAATATTTTAAAGCTTCTTTGCTTACTGCTAAATCGATGTCGCTAGGTTTATGCTTTAAAAGCAAATCTCTTGAAAATCCGCCTGTTGCGTAAACGTCAAAACCTTGTGACAAATCGTTGATTTTTTTAATAAGTTTATTCAATTGTTGACGGTTCCATCACATATTTATTTTGCATCAGGGTTAACGATTATGCTGACGGAATGCCTCAAAAATATTTTATTTGCAGCGTCAAGTATATTCTGTGTTGTAACTTTTTCTATGTCTTTGAGGTACTTATTGTCATATTCGCAACCCTGTCCGACAATTTCCCGCCAGCCGTAATAATAAGATTGCTTATTTACAGTCTGTCTGCTCATAGTGTAGAGACCTTTTATGTACGTTTTAGTATTTCCCAATTCCCGTTCGCCAACTTCTGCAGTGCAGAAATCTTTTAAAATTTCATCTGTCTTTTTCAATGTTGAGCCAATATTTTTCTTATCAAGACCCATATAAATTGCAAAATAACTTTTTTCTCTTCTTGACGGATAAACGGCGCCTATTTCATAGGCAAGCCCAAGTTTTTCTCTTAACTCGACAAATAGTCTGCTTGTCATTTTTCCGCCCAAAATCGCATTTGCAACTTTAATTGAAACAAAATCTTTATCTAAAACATCGGGAGCGGGAAATCCTATATATATGTAAGCCTGATTAAATTTTCCTTTTATTTCTTTTTTTATTGATTCGGATTGTTCTAAGCCAAAAACAGATTTTTCAAATTTTTTGCCGACGGGAACCTCCGCAAAGCATTTCTCTAAGGATTCTTTGGCGGTATTTTCGTCTATGTTGCCGGCGATTGAAATCAAAATGTTTGAAGCATTGTAAGAATACCTATGCCACTCTGCCAGATCTTTGCAGCTAATTTTTGAAACGGTTTCCTTTGTGCCTAAAATAGGCGTTGCATAAGATGTGTCGCGGTAAAACAATTTTGTAAATTCGTCATAAGCGGTATTTCCAATATTGTCTTTGCGGAAACTCAGAGCTGCTATAACATTTTGTTTTTCAAAAGAGACTTCTTTTTCGTCAAATGAAGGATTTAGTATCGTATCTGCAAGAATTTCTGCGGCTTTGCCGAAATATTCCGAAAGGAAAGTCATACTGAGTGCCGCTGTATCGTAATTCGCATTGCCGACTAAATCAGCTCCTATATTTTCTATATCATTTGCAAGAATTTCATTGGAACGGTTTTTTGTGGACTGCGTCATAAGTTTTGCGGTGAGATACGATATTCCTGCGTTATCTGGAATTTCGTTTATAACTGAAACTGGAGTAAATACTCTTATTGCAACAATATCGGCTCCGCTGGTCTTATTGAATATAACTTTAATATTATTTTTAAGCCTAAAATTTTTCATCTTGCCTCCAAACACATTTTATGCCGAGCATATTTTGCGCTCTAACGCAATTTGAGGCAAAATTGCAAATTAAACTAACCGCATTTTCTTCATTCATTTCCATTCGAGCATCATTTGCAGCCATGAGCTGGCGAAGGCAGTAACGCCACGTTAGAAGCTGTTGTAGGCGAATAATATTTTTTAAAAAAATTGCCTATATCGCCGACTGTCGCGCTTTCTACTTTTTTCATGTATTTCGTTACAAATTCAGGGTTCCCGACTAAATGCCAGTACCCGTTATTATCTGCAATGTCAAAAGGAGTTTCGAGAGAAAAATTCCAGTTTGTTTTTATTGAAAGTTTCGCCCTGCTTAATTCTTCCTCCGTAATAGCGTCGTCAATAATTTCCTCAATCTGTTTTCTAATTTCATCTTTTATTTTTTTGAGATTTTTCGAATCAAAAACAGACGCAATGCAAATATTTCCAGTTCCTTTTTCAGCCGTAAATGAAGAATCTGTTGAATATACGAGATGTTTTTTTTCATACAGAGATCTGTATAATCTTGAACTTTTTCCGCCGCCCAAAACGCTTGCAGCTAAATCTGCGATATATATATCTTCTCCATTCGCATCAGGTCCAAGAAATCCGGTGAGCATATATCCCATTGCAACTTTTCCATATTCACTTATATCTTTTCCACTGTGAACTTTTTCAACAAGCAGCGGATCTGGAAGCGGATCGCGTTTTTCAAATTTCCCGAAAGTTTCGCCGATAAGTTTTTCTACGGCAAATTCATCAAAGTTTCCAGAAACGACAACAAGCATTTTTGCGGGGACGTAATGAGTTTTATAATAATCGCATATTTCTTCCCGCGATACGTTTGCAATGATCTGCGGAGTTCCGATGACGCTGTTTTTTAACGCGCTTCTTATATAGACAGTTTCATAAAATTTCTCATAAAGAACGGCTCCGGGATTATCGGAATGTCTTTGGATTTCTTCAATTACAACTTTTCTTTCCTTGTCAATTTCATCCTGCGGGAAAAGCGGATTTTGCATAGCGTCCGCAAGCATTTTTATGCTTTTTTCCACTCCGTCTTTTTGAATGCTTATATGATACATTGTAAATTCTTTTGAGGTGGCAGCATTTATGTATCCGCCCATATTTTCAACGTTTCTACTCATTAAATCGCCGGCGTAATCCCTGCTGCCTTTAAACACCAAATGCTCTAAAAAGTGAGACAATCCTGCTTGAGACGGTTTTTCGTCAACTGATCCCGCTCTTATAAAAATAATAGCTGTTGCCGTCAGACTGTTTTTATCGTTTATTAAGACAGACGTAAGCCCATTTTCATATTTCACAGTTTTTACTCCCTCAAAGATAAATGCTATATTTTTTCAGCCGAGAGGCGAAAAAGCAGATTAAAATCTGTCAAAAGACATTATATTATATCCCTTTTACCTTGCGGCTAAAAGATTCTGTGCTTATTTGCTTTTTCATCTCGTATATTTTAGCAATTTTTACAGCGCTTATATTGGACAAATTCCTCTACTAGAATGCGAATGTTAAAATAAGCGCTGCGGTTTTTCTGCCGTTGCTCAAGCTCTCAGTAATGATTAAAAGTTTTATTATCTATGATAAACAGCTCTCCTCTGTTTTCCTAGTTTTCCTATGCAGGGATAATGGCTACCGAATAAGATAGTCAGGTTTGGCAGCAAATAAAATGACGGACTTACCGTGCTAAAAAACCGCAGTTAGAATTTATTTCTCATATAATTTAGACTTCTGTCTAGATTCAACAATTTTAGAAATGCTGCTCTGCTCGTGATTTATGTGAATTTAGGATACAAGGAGTTGCGCAAATATTTCCGTAAAGTTACTAAGCGCAGACTGTCCGGCGCTGGAATCTTGAATTATATTTGAAAAAAGCTATAGGCGTAAACAACGCCGATATTTTATTTTGATTTATTGCCAGATATGTCTTTGTGTTGCTGAAAAAGACAATTCATATAACGGCTTTTTCCATAGGTCGCGCTTTCTGTTTTTCAAAATTTCCAGCGGATGCCCATAAGAAAAGCGTCATTTTTAAATTATATTGAAATTTTGAAATGCAACTGATAGTATATTTAGATGGAATTTTATTATGAATCGCCCAAGCTGCTATATCTTCAAGTCATTATTGCTTTATAAATCACGCAATAGAAGCTGAAAGTGAATAAAAACAAAATAAAAAAGCAGTTAAAATGTGGAAAAGAGTACAAAGTTTTGAAAAATTAATATTTTTTGGATTACAAAGAAGAGACAAAGTTGACCGTAAGGATGTGGCGAACATGCCAGCCAAAATCTCCGGGTTTGACCGCCTGCCTATAGTTGGATATGCGGTTGATGACACGACAAGCCCAGCGAGGAGCGCGCTATTAATGTTAAACGATTTATATTATTATGCGGGTTTGAAATAATAAAAACGAGCTGCGATTGAGGGAAATGTAAGCGGAATAAAATGAAAAAGATTGTATTGTTGTTATATGTAATGTTGTTGTTTGCAGATTGCGGCAGAGTGAGATAAAGTGTTCAAGGACAGAGATAGAAATCAAAAGTTCAATTTTAGCGAATTCAGGCAATACAAAAAATAGAATACCGAAACGAAAAAAAATAGCCTGCCGAGAAGCGGAAAAGAACCGAGTGGTTATTAAGGAGTTCGGCGGAAAATAGAAGGGGATAGTAAACTGATGAAAAAAATTGCAATGTTGTTAATGCTGCTAACGTCGCTATTTGAACGTATTGCCGCTGGCATAGCGGTGTTAATTTTTCATTGGGATTTGTGACAGTCAAAGGAATAAAAAAATAAGAAACAAAAAACAGAATGCCAAGATAAAAAATAGCACAGCTAGGAGCGGAGGAGAAACTGGCGCTTATTTGAGAGTTTAGGCAGAAATCAGAAACCTTAAGTGGAAAATAAAAAAGGATGGCAAACTAATGAAAAGAATTGTATTGTTGTTAAGCATTTTGATGCTGGCAGGTTGTGATGGTGTTTTGCACAAAACACCGCGCTACAGCATAGCGGAATGGGAAGAAATAGAAACAGGAAAAAAGAAAGGACACCTCTATACAGAAAAGGAATACCAAATATACAAGATGGCGCGGGTGCTGTAAATGTCTGAAAAAGAAGACACAGCAAAAAAATAAAAAAGAGAGGCGGAGACTGAGAGCAAAGATAATGCAAAAAGTAAGCGAGCAAGGATTAAAAGCAGTAATAAAAAGAACAATGATACGCCGCGCAGTTTGAGTCGCGCGGCGATAACGTTGCCGCTGACTGGGGAAGCGCCGCAGTTCGCAGGGTATGGCAACATAAACACGTCGATGATATATTCGCTCAGTTTGTAGCTGCAAAAAACAGGTGCGCCAGCACACAACTGAAGCGGTGATATTTGAGCATTTTGAAATAAAGGGCGATAATGGTAAAGTAAAAAAAAAGAGAACCAACAACAAAAGACAGAAAAATCCGAGTAAGTTAGTGCAGGTTCGAGGAACTGCTCAAACTGTGGATTGTATAAAAGACATCGCAAAAAAACAGGAAGATATAACTGCCAGCGGTGTTTTGCAGCAGTTGTTTAACGAATATTTCAAGCGAGTTGGCAACGAGAGAAGGGGCGGGAAATATCGTATTATCGTATTAATGTCAGTGTTGATTATATGATTTGGGCAAAACTGCAGGGGCGGTTAAATAGGAAACAATTATCGTTAACGATGATGTGCGAGAATGTAATTGAAGAACAAAATCTTGAATACAAAAAGAAAAAGTGTGTCAGTGCGGGAAGCCAAACGAATAGGCGGTAATCGCAAGAAATAGGCATGGACATGCAAAGATTAAAGAGAGTAGTCCTCAATAATAAGCACTTGTTTAAACTTTACCTTGCCGGCGGGCTGTGATTTAAAGAAAGTATCAACATCAAAAGGAAGAGTCAAAAACGCTCTCTTTTTCAGAGCGGCGGATTGGGACGAAGACTAATAGAGGTATAGAGCCGCAACTATTCTTGCTGCTGTAGGCTTTGTATAAAGGAGCAAGACGGTATTCCGCAGGAAACGGCGGGCATTTGATTGTCTTAAGACTTAAGATCAAGACCATTTGCAGAAAAAATCAAAACTGTATGCGACAGGACGCAGGAATAGTATCATTGGTTAGCTGTTTATAATTGGATAACAATCTCAAAGTATTATACAAAGCTCGTTAACAACGATAAGGTTTGGACACAAGCGTATGAATCTGATCCTTGTCGGTGCTTAAGCAAGGAGCGGTATCTTGGCAAATTAGAAAGGCGGAAGATTTTTTGTTGTAGATTTGATTAAAAAGATAGGACAGCGGAAGAAACCAAATTCTGAATCTGATAAAAAAGAAGAGGTTTATCAACATTTTTGTAGATGTTTTGGATAAAGTTAGTATCTCTTATGTTATAAATGTTCATAAGCAGGGTTATAGATATTGCAAATGGGATTATAGTGCTGGTTATTGGTTTGATACTTTTGATGCTACTACAAAACAGCCGCTTAAAGAGGAAGAAGTTTCTGTTATAAATACTCGCTTCCAGTTTGCTCCTTCGCTCAAAGAATATAAATATATTTGTGGAACTGTTCCTTAAAAAGAAAAAAACAATTGAAGCTATTGATAGTTTTGTTGATGAAAAAAAGGACGTGCATTCTTTTTATGCTTATTGCTGGGTTTTACAGGTTGTGAAAATGGGAAAAGTCCTTCGGCGTAAACAGACATGGATGTACTCCAAGCCAAAAGATAGAGGAAACATCAACCGCTGTGACCGAAACGTCAATACAACAGCTTACGAAAAAAAGGCGTAATTATTACCATTGCTGTGACTGTTCTCATCTGTGAGATGACGTGTGTGTTTATCAGCCAAAGATATATTTTTGCGTATCTATGTTTACGCAAATTCTGTGAGATAGTAACGGATATGCTTGTCAGACTATAAGAAAAGAAGAAGATGGACACTTTAAGCTGATAGAGCTGGCTCAGCTTAACGGCATACAGCTTGCCGACGTGCTTGCTCATGTGCGCGACCCGAAAGGGACACAGAATAAGAATACAAATGCGCTTTTCTTTGACCTGAGGGAGGTAAAATGAGGGCTGTTCTTGTTGAAATGCTAGGCGTGCTGCCAGTGGCGGGGCGCTTCTTCTTCTAGCTTTACTGTCAGACTTGGAGCGTTCTTGACCTTCTATTTCAGCTGCTGAGATTAGCGCTTGCGACCGTTTTGCCGCTGTTCGCCTTAGAACTTTGTTTGGTGCTTGGTTGTATTATCCGCTTTTACATGATGTTATATCTAAGTAATTTCTTAACCGCAGGCGTTGCTTGCTTAAGCAGTACCTTTAAGAAAGGAATATAAAAGAGCGTACAGTTGAGTATCAAATAATACAGCGCTGTTGTGCCTTAACCCGATATACGCTCTGTATGCAGAAAAACGGTATGTCTTAAAACAGGTAAGCATGAATATAGATACATCATGGAACGTAAGCCTACGGATGTTATAATAAAAACATTGGAGAGGGCAGCCGCAAGGTTAATTTGGATAGGTATTCAGAGTTTTGGCGTGATTGGGCGAGCGAGTAAGATGAAAGACTGCATGCATTTGATTGAATTTGAGTTTTATATTAAGCTGACAAATTTCGGTTAATAATAAAATTCTTATGCTTTTCTTTCTGACTGGAAACAAGATAGGTATAAAAATGAAAGAAATAGTAGCTCTGCTCTTGGTAGCAAGTTTAATCTCTGGTTGTGATAGTAAGCCAGCTGCCGGTATCGTACGCAATAATTATGATAAGTCTAATACAGTAGCCGAATACGACAAAGAAGGCTATGATAAAAATGGCTTTAATAGCGAAGGTTACGATAGAAATGGTTATAAGAAAGGCGGTTATAACAATCGCGGTTATGATAGAGAAGGTTTTAACAAAGATGGTTTTGATAAAGACGGTTATGATAGAGAAGGCTTTAATAAAGACGGCTTTAATAGAGAAGGTTACGACTCTGATGGTTTTAATAGACGCGGCTATGATAAAGAAGGCTTTAACAAAGATGGTTTTAATAGACGCGGCTATGATAAAGATGGCTATAATGAAGATGGTTTTGATAAAGACGGTTATAATGAAGATGGTTATAACAGTCGCGGCTATGATAGAGAAGGCTTTGACAAAGATGGTTTTAATAAGCGCGACTATGATAAAGATGGCTATAATGAAGATGGTTATAACAGTCGTGGCTATGATAAAGAAGGCTTTGACAAAGATGGTTTTAATAAGCGCGGCTATGATAAAGATGGCTATAACGAAGATGGTTTTGATGAAGACGGTTATAATGAAGATGGTTATAACAGTCGCGGCTATGATAGAGAAGGCTTTGACAAAGGCGGTTTTGATAAACGCGGTTACGATAGATATGGCTATAACAAAGGCGGCTATGATAAAGAAGACTGTGACAAAAAAGGGGTTGGCAAAAATGGAGAAAAAAGAGGTTGGTTCTCCTTCTTTTCAAAGAAGCAACGGAAATAATCGCGGACAAATCATGAAAAAATATTATTGTTGTTCTTTGGTAAGTTTAATCGTCGGTTGCGATAAGTTGCCTTACGGCGGAAAACTTGGAAATTCTGCTGTCGTTTGTCGTTGAGAGAACGGAAGACAATCTGCCGCCGTTGTCAACACCAACGCCTGCCTTTATTAAATTTTTTAGAGGAATTGCGCAGTGATGGGAATGTTCGCCCGTATTTTGCCCATTCTATTCTTTCTTTTACTGTAAACGCGCTTATTTTTCCTTTGTTAAAATATGCTGTGCCTAAAACAGGATATTCTAATTTTTTGGGCATATTAAGAATGTTTTCCGCTCTGAGTTTTCCTGTGCAAGCGCCTCTTGCAAATCCTTTTTTTGTCTAAGCCAAAAATAAGTTTAATCGCTTTGGTTTTAGAGACACGGTTGCCGTTACGCGTGTATATAACGAAAAAAATTCAATAAGTTTTAAGTTTGCATATTTGCTTTTTAATAATAGAGTTTTTTGTACTCAGCTTATTCTTGAGATTGTCCGGTTTCTCGCGTATCCTCATACTTTGTCTTTATGGGTTTCTTGTTTTTGACAAAGGAGAAGCATAAAATGAAAAAAAATTGTATGCGTATATGTCTGAATGTGAGAAGCTGTCTGATAATGGAAGCGCTGTGAATACCGCAGTTGATAAAGAAAGAAACAGGGGCGCTTCCTTCTTTATCAGCATCCGCTTCAATGCCTGAGCAGAATGGAGCTGTTTCCGCCCTGTCCGATAATGCTGCGGTTTCCTATTGGTTTTCTTGGCATTGGTGTTTTCCCGCGGTTAATATAGGTAATTCACCTATAAAATCTATTGCGGTAAATATTATTGTTTATCTTGCTGTTATATCTTATGTCGGTTATAGGGTGCGTGGAAGTCGTATAAAAACATATTATCACGCTCCTAGTAAGCATAATTTAACGGTAGTCCGAATTAAATATGCCGAGCTTGGTTATAAAATTTGTTATTATGAGTCTGCCGACTGTGATAATATTGTTGCGGGATTTTGTCGTGACAATAACACTCAGCGTAAGATTTTTTAGGCGATATTTCCCCTGAAGGATTTTTTTGTAATGTCTTCTATAAAAAACTTATGAGACACATTGAATTTATTTATAAACCTATTAACACTGAGTCTTCTGTAATCTAGTTCGTAAATAGGATGTTATGATGACTAAAAACGTTGATAGCTTTGTTGAAGACATTTTAAAAAAAATTCGCAGTATCTGCATTTCTGCACGGTCTCTAATATGGTACCTTCCTCTTCAACAAAATACGGGGATATACTCTGTCTGAAGTGTAAACAGGAGAATAATAACCACTGTTATTATGTATTATGGTTTTTGCGGGTTTCTTAAGCTGGGGGCAGGTTCAGGTTTGCGCTGCAAAAAATTAAGAGGCTTTTCTTTAGCTTCTTTGAGTTCATCATTATCTTTCTTCAAATTATTAATTTGCGCGTTAGCGCTATTATTTGCTTCGCTTCTACGAGCTTTTTATTTTAGTTGACAGCAGAATTATATTCTCTGCTCAAGTTAATATTTGGTTCTTGAGGTTTTTATTTTCAAAAACTAATGGATTATTAGTACTTTCTTCATCAAGTTTGAGCCGGGCAGCTGTCTTTTTAAGCTCTTTGTTCTCTTCAGATGTTTCCTGAAGTCGAACCTGAAAATTACTGTTCTTCTTATGCAGATAAGCAGCTGCTCTGATACCTATAACCGCCGCTAACGTAGTTACTATATACGTTAGCGGCGGTTAATTGCTGTGATTGATGCCGAATGCTTAAGCAAGGATCGTCGGCTTTGTCTTTCAGAGTTGATGACGGATTTTCATCTGGAGTTAAATCTGGTTCTGGGGGCGGAGGTATATCTCCTGACTCTGGAAGAGATTGAGGATTATCATGATGTTCTGGTTGGTTTGGTTGGTCTGGCGGAGTTTCCTGATACTGTTTCCCATTCGTTAAGGCGTTGCTAATGTTACCTATTTGCGTTTGGATATCAGCTTGGGTTTCTGCAATACTTTTGAGCTGTGCTTCATATTTAACGTGTCTGTCGGTTATTGCTGTTTTAACATTAACGAGTTCGTCGACTATTGCTTTGGTATTCGCAGCAATCTCCTGAACGGACTTTTCTAGGTTGTCATTTTGAATAGTTACTTTATCAGGAACTGTTGCCTTAACCTCTCCCTTCGGCGGAGTAGGTGTAGAGTAAAAGTGCGAATCTTCTCAAGCTGCTGGAGACAAAAGTTTGCCGCAAGTTATCTTGCTGATAACCTTTTTTAAAGTCCACCAGCTGAGCTTTAACATGCCAAACGCCAGAGGCAATACATAAGATTCTTTATTATGATAAATGCTGCGAGTACTATCGGGGTTGCCATTAACGAGTATAGCACAGCCTTGTCTGGATACAGCACGGCAAACGCCAGCGCTCTTTCTCCATAGTGGTTGCTCTTACTAAAGAAGCCCATTTCTTCAGCTTTATCGTGCTGCCAATCAAAAGGTACAGGTACAGGTTCACTAATGATACTGATGTACGTCATGTTACGCTGTTCCCTCTGTCCTTTTCCACAGCCGGCAAACGAAGTAAAACAAATACTTATTATGAGAACTGCGCTCATCAATTTTTGTTTATTCATTTTTGTTCCTATCCTGTATAAGGAAAGAAAAGCATAAGGATTTTTTTATAATTATTAAAAATTTTCTGCCCGGCATAAAACTCAGCTAACTGACTGCAATCTTTTGTCTTTTGTTTCTTGTGGCTGATATGTGTCCATCAAAAAACACGCATGCGCTTCCTCAAAATTCTTTAATATGACATTCTCGCTCTTTTCTTATTGCTAACTCTCTCAAAAAATTCGTTAAAAAGCTACTGCGAAATACCGCTAATAGTTACGTCTTTCTGTTTTTTTCACGATGCCTTTTACACGACCCAAAGTCTGAGACTCGGCGTAAATCTGCAATAATTTGCGTACGCTTCTTACCAGCTTGTGATCCGCCTTTTTAATTTTACCATTTTTTGTCCGTTTTGGATATTGTAGATATTAGTAAATGTATTTTTTACTTATATTTCGATTCGCTTGAAATGTTTAAAATATATTTTACTTTTTCATATATTATAATGTTTTGTTCTATAATATAGCAATACCATAAAAATAGATACTTCGGTAAAGAACTCTCTCAGTATAACAGATAGCTGAACACAAAAGCAGTCTTAGACTTTTTGCGGTATAGATTTTATTTTGAAGGAAAGATAATGATGGCTGATAATAAAGGTGGTTTTAAAAGAAAAAATTTTGATACTGATGATCCTATTAAAGATAAAAAAGATGACATGCTCGGAAGAACTCAATTTGCCGAAGATATATCTTCAAATTTATTGAATTGGGAATCCGATAAAAGTATTATCATAGGAATTAACGGGGTATGGGGATCAGGAAAGTCGTCAGTTATTAACTTAATTAAGCAGTATATTGACAATAAAGCTGGAACTGATAATAAGCCTGTAATGATAGATTTTAATCCTTGGATACTTTCAAAAAGGGAAGATATAACAAAATATTTTTTTAACGAAATAGCTTCTGCTTTTGATTGCAAAGACAAAAGTAAAAAAGATAGAATTCTGGCAGAAAGATTCAGAAATTATGCCGCCGTCTTGTTAGGACCCGCCGTCCTGTTAGGACTTCACGAATATTGTGTTCAAACTGTTTCCTTTTCCTTATTAGCTGTTTCAGTTTTAAAAGACATTCTTGAACTTTTAAAAGACATTCTTAAACTTTTAAAAAGCATTCTTGGAGCAAAATCTGAAAAATATGATAGAAGATCTAAAAGTATATCCGTAATTGACATTAAAAAAGATATCAATAATTATTTAGTTGAAAATAAGCGAAATATTATTGTGTTTATTGACGATATAGACAGATTAGCTGATGAAGAAATTAAAGAGATATTCAGATTAGTGAGAGTTAATGCTGATTTTAATAAGATGATATATGTGATGGCTTTTGACAGGGAAATTGTTGAGAAAAGTTTTGAGGAACAGAAATATTTAGAGAAAGAGGGACAGAAATATTTAGAGAAAATCGTGCAAGTGATTTTTGATATACCGTTTCCTTCTGAAAAAGTACTTCAAAAGTTTCTTCTTAAAGAATTAGAGCGAGTGATAAAAACATTGCCGTCAGCGCAGGCATATTTTAATGAAAATAAAGATGAAAACTATTGGGGGCGTATTTATCATTCAGGATTCAAAGACTTTTTTAAAACCGTCAGAGATATAAAAAGATTTATGAATGGATTAGAATTTAACATATCCCGAATGTGTAAAAATGATGTAATAGAAGTAAATCCAATTGACTTTATCGCCGTTGAAGCAATTAGATTATTTGCTCATGAATTTTATTTATTTATGGCTCATAATTTAGTCCTTTTTACAGCGGCGCATGAACACGAAATTAATACTAAATTGAGGTCGTCTCAAGAAGAAAGAACAAAAGAAATAAAAGAAATAGAGAATGCATTAGAAAGTTGTATAGGTAAAAAAGGCAAATACTATCGGACTGTCGAGTGTTTAATTAAAGAATTATTCCCGCAACTTAAGGATATTTTAGGAAATATTACTACCGAGCCTAGAACATGGAACAAACAACTAAGAATATGTTCTGAACAATATTATAAATCTTATTTTAATTTTATTGCCGGCGGGGAAGAAGAAGAAATAAGTAGATATGAGATGATTAAAATCCTTAAAGAAGCAGATTCCATGAAAAATTTTGAACAGATTCTTAATCAATATATAGAAATAGAAAGAATCGGAAAAGTATTGGAAGGAATTTTAGATTTTATAGAAGATAAAAAATTGATTCCTGAGAGAAATGTCAAAAATATTATAGAAGCGTTATTTAATATTTATGAAGACTTGCCTCGTATTCCAGACTCAGCCAAGAGTATATTTGATTTATTCGATTCAGAAAAACTAGCAGAGAGTATAATATATCAGCTGTTAAGCAGAGGAAAAGATAAGGAAAAGAATTTTAATTTATTGAAAGAACTTATCCCTCGTACAAAAGGCTTATATATGCAATTTTTAATGACATGCTCTTGTAAATCAGCAATACCGCCAGACAAAATAATATCTTTACAAAAAATATGCGTTGAAAAAATAAATAATATAGATAAGATAGATAAGGAATATCTTATTAATCATAAAAAATTACCAGCTCTTTTAGACAAATGGAAGGAATGGAGCGATTCAAAACAATTAAATGATTTTAATGATTTTATTAACCGGGTTCTTGAAGATGATAAAAATACAATTGTACTTATAGAAAAATTTATTTCAGAAGGAATTGCACCGATAGACGGTGAGATAAAAAAAGTTAGATATGTGCTGTATGAAGAATTAAGTAATTTTGTTAATTTGGAAAATGTAAAAATAAAGTTGGATGAAATTAAGAAGTCTTCTCTCGAATCATATAAAAAGTACGGAGATACTATAGACTTGTTCCTGAAAAACTATAAAAGCGAGAGCAGTTCATAATATATGTGACCCATATTTGGAATTTCTGTAAAATTCTATGAATTTCTTTCCAATTTCTATGAATCTTTCAACGAGATAAAAGGAATAGTTTGGCAGACTGCCGAACTTGTTTGCTTTATTATACCTATTGGCGTTATCTTTATTTGTCATTCTGAGAAGATATAGTTTTTGAAGAAACCAGAAGAATAAAAACTGGATATTTCGGGACATTATTTCCGCGGCATGGCAATGTTAACCAATCAAAAAGATGTCATATACAAAACAAAAAACGCTGAAAAAAACAATTTTACAAATGAACGGGAGCTTCAAGATTATTTTGTTTGCCGATATGCGGCAGACTGGGAAAATTGCTTTTTAAAATCGCATTAGAGAGAATAAAAAATTGTGTTTGGTAATTTTGATAATTTACTTATGGCGTAAAGAAAATCCTCTTTATTTTTCTAAATTCAAAAACCGCCTCGTATTCATTGATGAAATGCGGTGTGTATTTTCTCAAATAAGAATGCTTATAAATTAATTAGGCGAAAAAGAAATAATCAATAATTTGGGGAATTTGGAAAAATTGTGAGACTTAGATACGAAACATTAAAATCTCTTGCCAATTAAGCCTCAGCCGCTGGCTCGCAGTTCAGTATTTGTATAAATATTTAAAAATCTTATTTCTGTTTTTTATTAGATTTCTTTGTTTTTGCGGACAAAAAGATATTGATCAAATGGCTGTTCTGACAAAATTAAGTCCATTTAACACTTATTTGCAATATTATATCGGCTGCTTATTTTATATAGATTTGTACTTTAACTTACTTGTCAATTCAAACCTTGTAAATATAAACTTATAAAACTTCTTAGAATCAATTTCTTACTCTTTTAATTGTTTCCGGCAGGAAAGCTTTTGATTTGTCCTTTATGCGGTAAAGTCTTAAAGCTGATTTGCTGTAAATGAAGAAATCAAGTAAGACGGCTGATGACAAGCTATTTTTCTATAATCTAGAAAAATAGCTTTATTTTTTCGTAAAAATGTTATATACTTTCTATATAACAGGAGAGATTAATGATTTCAAAAAAACTAAAAATATTTAGAGAGAGCGTTTTTAAATATACTCTCAAAGATGTTGAACAAAAAACAGGAATTGGACAGTCGTCGTTATCTGATTTTGAAAACGATAAAAGAGAACCGTCTATACATCAGTTATCGGTACTTGCGAAATTATATAATGTGCCTGTTTCACGCTTTTTTCAAGATACAGACGAATTAGTTTGCGATTTAGTTTTGTGGAGAGAAGAGCCGTCCGATACAACATTGAAGGCAGAGTTGGAGACAAAATTCAAAAAGCTTTGCAAACAATATAGAAATCTTGAAATTTGGACGAAATCTCCATTAGAAAAGGATTTTGTTTCTTTTTTTCTAAAATCATTTCCAAACGATGAAGAAAATGTGAGGTTTCAAGCAAGAAATATTCGGCATAAACTTGGCTTGGGGAAGTATCCAGGAAAAAGCCTGTTTAGGATACTTGAGGAAAAATATTTTGTAAAAATATTTAATCTTGATCTTCGTTCAAGTTCCGCAGTTTGTTGTCATTCAAATGAGGTAGGTTCTGCAATAGCGCTAAATGTTACGAATTCTATGTATAGACGTAATTTTGATTTAGCGCATGAATTATTTCATCTGTTAACTTGGAGTTTTGTTAATAAGCAGCAAAAAGACGTTATGGAGGAATATGCAGATGTTTTTGCTAGCGAGCTTTTAATGCCAAAAGACAGTATAATGGAATCAGTTGATGATTTTTTAAGGAAAGATAGTAAGAAATTGTCTTTTAACGATATCGTTTCTATCTCTAGAAGATTTGTTGTTTCTATAGAGGCTTTGATGTGGCGCATACGAAAAGTTTATAATGTGGATTTTGAGCATACTAAAGAAATCATAGGTAAAATTAAAAAATATGCTTGCGAAATCAAGGTAAAGCAAAATACTGAACAAAATATGGGCGGACTAAATAAATTCCCCGAAAGATACGTTAATTTAGCTTTTGAAGCTCTAAAAATTGGTGAAATATCAACAAAACAATGCGCAAATTATTTAGAAAGAAATATTTCAGATTTACTCGAAATGAATTTATGGAGTGGCGGTGATTCCAAAATTGACATTAGTTTTGTGTGATACTTGTGTGATTATTAAGGCTTTTAGAACAAATTCTTGGAAATTATTGATAAAAGAACATAATATTGTAATTTCTGAAATTATTAAAAAAGAAACAAAATATTATAAAGTTTCTGGCAAAGAACAAAAAATAGATTTAAGTAATTGCGATAACGCAAGGTGTATTTCTCAAACAAGCTCAGATTTATCTGCGTTCAGGGTTGCTTTTAACTATTTTAATATTGATAAACTTGATGACGGCGAAACGGAACTTTTATCTTATTTATATAACAACAAGGATACACAAAATATTCAAATTTGTTCTGAAGATGCAGTTGTTTTTAAGATACTTGGAAGACGCCTTGAATCGAATTTATGTGTTTCTTTAGAAGAATTATTGCCAAAGAATAAAAAATTACTGCGTCAATTTACAAAGAAATTTAAAATAAAAGAACTACAGAAAGGTTTAATGGAATCTAAAGAACTACAAAAGATTTAACGGAACCTGCAATATAAATTGAATTTTTACACTTTCCGCCTTTTTTCTGCAATTTCAAAATATGAATTATATTTGTTGTTTGCTGCTGAAAAATATTTTTTACAATTATTTGAAACCTCAAACAAATGATTGGATTCTTTAAAGATTATGTCTTTTTAGAATGACAGAAGACAGTATAACTTGGATATTTGTTTTCAAGGAAATACTTTCTGCCAGTTTGGAAAGATTGGAATCTTCAGAAAACTTATCCGCAGATACAGATATTATTTATATAGTTGCGTTTCAAAGTATGATATCGTTTTGTATTATCCGCTCATCGTATGACTGTGAAATAATTATGCCACATGTACTGTAAAGAGAACAGATTAGAATGGATGATGACAGCTTTGGCTCCAGACTTACTTGTTTTTGGGGCTAAAGAAATTAAGATGTTTATAGAATTACATAATATGCCGATAAATGAAATTATCAAAATATTTAATCAAGTAATTTATGACGACTCTAATTACATTGTATCCAATAAAAAATCTCTTCTTGAACAGTTTTTATGAGCAGGAAATATATTTTTATAAAATCTAATCTGAACTTTTAACGGCAAAATAATCCCGTAAACTGCTCAGCATTAAACTTAAAAAGTGTTAGCGTTTTTAAGGTTTTTTGTTTTGTTATCGTCATTGATTCCGCGCCCTCAATAGGGTATAATAAACGTAGTGATTTTTATAAATTTTATGAGAGGACAAAAAAAATGGCTTACAAAGGTCTAATTGAAAAATATAGAAAAAATCTGCCGGTCAGCGACAAAACTCCGGTTATATCTCTTTATGAGGGCAATACGCCTTTAATACCTTCAAGAAATCTGCCTAAGAAACTTGGATTTAACGGCGAGATATATTTTAAATTTGAAGGAATGAATCCTACCGGTTCTTTTAAAGACAGGGGGATGACAATGGCGGTTTCAAAAGCCGTTGAAGGCGGGAGCAAAGCTGTTATCTGCGCGTCGACTGGAAATACTTCAGCTTCTGCCGCGGCTTATGCCGCAAGGGCGGGAATAAAGTGCGTGGTGTTGATACCGGAAGGAAAAATAGCTCTCGGAAAACTTTCACAGGCTGTCATGCACGGCGCGGAAGTTTTGGAAATTGACGGAAACTTTGATGAAGCGTTGAATCTTGTAAAAGAGTTGAGCGGCAGATATCCGCTTACTTTGGTTAATTCAATCAACCCTTTCAGAATAGAAGGGCAAAAAACTGCGGCTTATGAGATATGCGAAAGTCTGGGACAGTCTCCGGACTATCAATTTATGCCGGTCGGCAATGCAGGAAATATAACTGCATATTGGAAAGGATATAAGGAATACAACAGAGCGGAACCGGAAAAGTACGCTCTTCCTAAAATGATGGGTTTTCAAGCGGCGGGTTCAGCTCCGATAGTTGAAGGACGTCCCATTGTAAAACCTGAGACGATAGCAACCGCCATAAGAATAGGAAATCCTGCTTCATGGAAATCCGCCGAAGAAGCAAGAGATGAGTCCGGCGGCGTAATAGACAAAGTGACAGATGAAGAGATATTGGACGCGTACAGAATTGTAGCTGCAACGGAAGGCGTTTTCTGCGAGCCTGCATCCGCTTCGTCTATAGCAGGGCTTATAAAATATATTAAGCAGGGTTACTTTAAAAATACAAATCTTGTAAAAATTGTCTGCATATTTACTGGACACGGTTTAAAAGATCCAGATACCGCAGTAGCAAATGCCGTCAAGCCGAAAAAAGTCAAAGCTGACATTAAAGATATAATAGACGGTTCCTTATGGCATAAAGATGGGAAATAAAGGAATAAAAAGAATCCTGTCTGTTCTTTAGAAACGGTTGCCGGGATACAGAAAAGAAAAAAGAGAGATATCGTACGTAACAAAAGCCTGCACAGCAATAACTTCGGCGTTTACTGCCGCGGCGGCTAGGCAGCGAGGGGGGATATGCTATAAACACAAAGTCCGTCTCTAATGTAGAACGTAAGCCCAGATAGCGAATAGAAAAATTCGCGGCAAGCGGCTTGAATTGAAGAGAAAGTACGGGACAATTCTGCGTCCTCAACGCGGCGAATAAAATAAATCTGCCGTTCTGTATGTCCATATTACTTGCATTTACTTCTGTATTAATATAGATTTAAAAAATATGAAAATTGAACTTATTTGTACTGGAAGCGAGCTTCTCGCTGGGAAAATCAATACCAATGCCGCCTGTATAGGCTCAAGACTTTCCGCGATGGGGCTTGAGCTGTCGTTTGTTACCGATGTCGGTGACAGAAAGCAGGATTTGCTGCAGGAATTTAAAAGAGCTTTTGAGAGAAGCGATATTATTATTACTACAGGCGGACTGGGACCTACGTTTGATGATATAACAGTTGAAACCGCTGCAGAATGCTTAAATCTTGAGTTGTATGCTGATGAGAAAATTTTAAAGTTAATAAAAGAGCATTTCTTAAAACATGCGGCTGCTTCAATCCCTAAAATTAACGAGAGGCAGGCAAATATTATAAGCGGCGCAAAAGTTTTAGAGAATCGTTTTGGAACGGCGCCGGGTCAGATGTTGCATTTTGAGTTTGAAACCGGCGGAAAAAAATGCCGCAAAACTTTGTTTTTGCTTCCCGGACCTCCTGTGGAAATGAAGCCGATGTTTGAAAGCAGCGTCGAGCCGTTTTTGAGAAACTGTTCTACTGGAATAAGGAAAAATGTGGTTTTGCATGTGTTTGGCATTGCAGAATCTTCGGTTGAAGAGATGATAAAGCCGGTTATGAAAGAAGCTGGATTTGGCGATTCAAAATCTGTGGAGTTCGGCATTCTTGCAAGCAAATCGATTATAGATATAAAATTTTCAGTTTCAGGAACAGACGAACTAATTGTCGATGAGACAATAAATAATTTAAAGTTCAGATTTGGCAATGTTTTAAAAGACAATATTTTTGGCTGCGGTTCTGATACCCTCGCGTCAGTTGCGGGACGTCTTTTGCTTGAAAATAAAAAAACTGTTTCTTTTGCAGAGTCCTGCACAGCGGGAATGGCAGCGGCGGCAATTACAGATGTCCCTGGAAGTTCTTTATATTTTAAAAGCTCCGTTGTCGCATATTCAAATGAATCAAAAATGAAATTGCTTGGAGTAAAAGAGGAAACTCTGGCAAAATTTGGGGCTGTAAGCGGGGAAACTGCCAAGGAAATGGCGGAAGGCATTTTTAAACTTTCAGACAGCGACTATGCTCTGTCGGCAACAGGAATCGCAGGACCTGGCGGCGGAACAGCAGAAAAACCGGTTGGTCTTGTGTATATAGGTTTTGCCGATGAGAAGAAAACTGAAAGTTTTAAATTTAATTTTTATGGAATAAGAAAAGATGTAAGAGAAAAAACTGTGAATGCAGCGCTGGATTTGTTGAGAAGAAAGCTTATTGCAAAACGTTCCTGATTAGAAATGATTTTTTAATTACAGTTTATTATTTTACTGCAATTTGCGAGAGCGCTTTTATTTTTCCCGCAGCGGCGGAGTATAGATGCAGTTTGTATGTATCTCCGTCGCCGTTTATTTTTTTCAACAACAGAACTTTTGTCCTCTGTGGCAAATCAAAATTTTAGACTTCTTTTATTCCCGCGCGCATTCAGCATTTGTTGTCTGTTGACAGTTCTAACAGTTTTGTTTGCGGGTAGCAGCTCAAGGGGAAAAAATAGCGCAGGTATTCTGTTTTATCTGTAAACAGCGGACTAAATGACACAGCCGGTAAAAACAGGAAGAATATAAATGCTTAAAGAATTTTCTTGTGGCGCGGTAATTTACAAAATCCAGAATGGCAATCCTGTATTTCTGCTTGTGAATTCAAAACGTAACGGAAAATGGGGATTTCCAAAAGGACATATTGAAAACGATGAAAGCGAGATAGAAACTGCAAGGAGAGAGGTTTTTGAAGAAACGGGAATTAAAAAAATTGAATTTGTTAAAAATTTCAGAAAAGAAGATATATATATAATTAGCGGTGCCGCCAGTTGCGCAAAAGATAAGACGGTTGAAAAGCATTCTATATATTTTCTGGCGCTGGCGCTTGAAAATGCTTTAGATTTTGACAAGGACGAGATATCGCAATTAAGATGGGTCAATATAAACCATGCGCAAGACTTGCTTTTTTTTGCGAATCAGAAAGAAATCATAAATTCAGCGTACAATTTAATCGCAGGAGGACAATATGAGCAATCCACTTTTAAGAGATAGCGTTTTTCACTCGCCCGCAAGTCATAATGGAGTTATGACGGTGTCGGGAACAATAAATAAAAGTGTAATTTTATGGATTTTTCTTGCCGCAAGCGCATTTTATTCTTGGACGCATCCTGCTGTAATAATGCCTTTGCTGTTTCCGATATTAATGGGAGCTTTTGTTTTGGCTGTTGTTTCAGTGTTTAAAAAGACGGCGTCGCCGTTTTTGTCGCCACTTTACGCGCTGTGCGAAGGACTTGTTCTAGGTGCGGTTTCTTTGTATTTTGAAAAAATGTACCAGGGTATTGTAGTAAATGCAATTCTCTCAACAATATGCGTTTTATTTTGTATGCTTGCATCCTATAAAGCAGGCATGCTTAAAGCTACTCCGAGATTTCAAAAAACCGTGATATTTTCAACATTGGCCATAGGGCTTGTCTATATGGCGGATTTACTTTTAAATGTTTTCGGAGTCGGGAAGTTTCCATATATTCATGATTCTTCAACTTTGGGAATTGTTGTAAGTTTTGCGATTGCCGCCGTTGCGTCTCTCAATCTCATAATTGATTTTGATTTAATTGAAAAAGGCGCGCAGAGCGGTTCTCCAAAATACATGGAATGGTACGGCGCTCTTTCCCTTATGATAACGCTTGTATGGCTTTATCTTGAAATGCTGAAACTTCTTTCAAAACTGAGTAACAGAGACTAGGGCTTATTCGTAACGGCAAAACAGTACTTGCGGATCTATAAAAAAAGAGTAAGTTTTTTTGGGTTAGAGCAAAAAATGGCGGGTTGTTTGAGGCAGTCTCTGCTGTTATTTTTTGGTAAATCCTAAGACAGTCGCGAGCGGTGCGGCTGGTAAATGTCGCGAGACTTTCAGCGCAGGCGAAGATATCAAAAATCATATCTTTTATTTTTTGTTCCAGCGCGGGTATATTGCGTGGCGGGCAGGTCATATATGTTAAATAAAACGGTTTTTTTCAGAGCTACAACAAAGGCGGATTCTTTGCCGAAAAGCGCGGCGGAAGTTATTTTTTCTGGAAGATCTAATGTCGGGAAGAGCAGCGTCATAAACGCTCTGTGTTTGCAAAAGAATTTAGCAAGAACGTCAAAAACTCCCGGCAGAACGAGAAGCATAAATGTTTATAGCGTTTCTATGAGAAAATGGATAATAGATTTACCGGGGTACGGTTTTGCGAAAGTAAATCCGCGGGAAAAAGAACTTTGGAAAGACATGATGGAAGAATGCATAATCAAAAGAAAAAGCAATAAAGCGGTCTATATTATTGTGGATGCTTTTGTAGGTCCTACGGAATTAGATTTTGATATGGCTGAATGGCTTAAAAGATATAGTATTCTCTTTAAAATTGTCGCAAACAAGTGTGATAAAGTGCCTCGAGACGTTCCTGAAAATGAAATACGAAGTAAAGCGGCAGAGTGTTTTGGCACGGATAAATCAAACGTGTTTGCGGTAAGTGCGAAAAAGAGAAACGGGTTTGATAAATTGCGGATAGATGTTTTAAAATTCTTGAACAGTTAACGCGTGTTTACGCCGGCATACGGCGCAAATGCCGCATCAGTTTAATGCCGTAAATAAAAGAACAGGGAGGCATAAATGAAAAAGTTATTGTCAGCGTTATGCGCGGTTGTTGTGTCCGCAAGCGTTGTTTTTGCGGCAGCGCCAATTAAAGTTTCTTTATGGGAAAAAAATGCCTTTCCGAAAGACGATTCAGTTAATGGTCTGGAAATAGGTCTCGGATCTTATACTCGCGAAGTAAGAGGTTTAGCCTGGAATCTAATTTATACAAAAACTGACGACTGTTTAGGATGGCAGCATGCTTGGCTTATAACGTTCACAAAGTTATTTAAAGGGTTGCAGACAGGTATGATAAATTTGAATTCGGGTGAAATTAGAGGCATACAAAAAGGATTTTTTAATAAAGCGATATCAATAAAAGGTCTTCAGATAGGTTTTATAAATGTGGCTGAAAATATGGAAGGCGTACAAATCGGTTTTATAAATTTCATTAAAACGGGACCTGTTCCTGTAATGATAATTATCAACGCAAAATTTTAGTCTCGTAATGGCGCCGCCAAATGCCGCTGCGGATTTTATTGGCGGGGACTATTCAAACGCGTTTATCGCTAGCCGGCGGAAAGAATGATATCGTCGGCGGTATTTCAAATGTCGGTTGGGAATATACGAGTTGAAAAATTTATTTTTTTGTAAAAGCAAATGAAAATAGTTTCATGGAATGTAAACGGCATAAGAGCAATATATAAAAAAAATTTTACCGCTTGGTTTAAAGAGGAAAATGCCGATATTGTCTGCGTGCAGGAAACAAAAGCTGATGAAACGCAGTTTCCCAAAGATATAAGAGAAATCGACGGGTACAATTTTTACTGTTCCTCTGCGGAAAAAAAGGGTTACAGCGGCGTTGCCGTTTGGTCAAAAATTAATCCCAAATCTGTAAGCGCCAGCGTTGAAAATAAAACTTTTGACAATGAAGGCAGAATACTCCGTCTTGATTTTGAGGCTTTTATCCTTTTTAATGTTTACTTTCCTAACGGCGGAGCTTCGCGGGAACGACTTAGATATAAAATGGAATTTTACGATTATTTAATCGGGTATCTCAAACAGTTTAAAGATAAAACGGTAATTATATGCGGCGACTGCAATACCGCCCATTTTCCGATAGATTTGGCAAGACCAAAAGAAAGTGAAAAAGTATCTGGTTTTATGCCTGAAGAAAGAGAAAAACTTGACAATCTTGTTTCATCTGGATTTATTGATACGTTCAGATATTTTAATAAAGAACCCGGCAATTATACATGGTGGGATTATAAAACCGCCGCCAGATCAAGGAATGCAGGTTGGAGAATAGATTATTTTTTTATGTCGCAACATTCAGTTAAACACCTGAAATTTGCAGATATTAGAAAATCAGTTTCAGGTTCAGATCACTGTCCTGTTTCAATAACAGTTTTCTAGTGTCTTTTCCCTTTCTTTCCGCTCAAGGCTTGGAAGAACTGTTTTCCTCTAATTTTTGGCGTGTTTTTTTTATTCAAATTTTGGAGGATTCGCAGCCCTGCGTTCCCGGTTTCTTTTGGTCTTGCCAAATCTATCGGAAAATGGGCGGTATTGCAGTCGCCGCATATAATTACCGTTTTATCTTTAAACTGTTTGAGATACTCGGTGGCTGACTTTTCTTTCAAATTTACCGCCGCGGTTATTATTTTAACTTTCCATCCTGTTTTTATCTGTATCCGTCCATAGCCTGCAATGCTTTTATTCTGTCTTCAATAGGCGGATGCGTTGCAAAAAGTCCTGAAATTTTTGAGAAAAAAGAGTTCTGTTTGTTTTTAGCCAAGGGATTTGCAATACAGATTGACGAAATTGTTTGTTTATCGCTTAAATTTTTAACTATAGAATTATCTGAAATTTTTTTTAAGGCGTCTATAAGCCCTTGAGGGTTTCTTGTTATTAAGGCGGCTGTCGCATCAGCCTGAAGTTCTCTTGTGCGAGATACTGCAAGCTTTATAAGCGGAGCAACCAAATATCCATATATATAAAAGGCTGTTGCCAAAGCAAGTGAAAATATTTGCACGACAGCGTTGTTATTATTTTTAGAATTTCTTGTTTTTGCCGTTAACGCAAACCTCAGCAGTAATTCCGCGACGACAGTTGCAAAACTTATACACACAATCATTATAAGCATAAGCCGTATATCTCTATTTCCTATATGCGACATCTCGTGCGCTATAACGCCCTCAAGTTCCGGTTTTTTTAGTTTATTAATAATGCCTTTTGTTAAAACTATATAAGAATGTTCGGGATCTCTGCCGGTTGCAAAAGCATTTAACGCTTCGTCATCTATTGCGTAAACTTTCGGCATTGGAAGACCCGCCGCTATGGCGATATTTTCAACAGTGCGTATCACTTCTGGAGCATTTTTTTTTGTAAGTTCAACAGCGCTTACGGCAGAGAGAATAAAAATTTGTCCCGCGTAATAACTTACCAATATCCACAGGATCGCTGTAACCGATATTACGGGGAGAATATGAAAAACCGTTTGGTTGGCAGTTGCAATCGCGGAAATCCGATTGTATATTTGACTTTTATCGGCGGTTACGAAAACGCTCGCTAAAAGTATTATTAAGTAAATTATTGCGGCAAGGCTTATTGGAAATAAAATCATAAGCCATACGGTTCTTCTGGAGTTTGAGCTGATAAAATCGTAAGTTGTTATATTTGCCATAGATAAGACTCTCATTTGCGAGTGCGCGCGTTATCGTCGTCTAAAACTGGCGTAAACTGCTGCTTTGAAAGATTTTATTCAGGAACCGCCGTTTGAAAAACAAGCGGAAAAAGAAGGCGGCAGTTCAAGCTTTTAATGCGCATCGTTTCTATATTTCCGTCATTTGGCAAAATGAATCTATTTATAATAAACAGAAGAGGCAAAATGAAACTTTAACGGGTTTTTTTGCTCCCTGTTCAGTATCGTCAAGTTTAAATAAATCGTGTTTTCTAAAACCAAATGCGCTGCCAATAATATTGCTTGGAAATAATTCAAGCTTTGTATTGATGGCAAGGACGTTCGAATTATAAAATCTGCGACTCGACTGTATTTTGTTTTCGGTGTCCGCAAGCTCTCTCTGAAGTTCTAAAAAGTTTTGATTTGCTTTTAAATTCGGATAATTTTCGGACAGCGCAAAAAGAGATTTTAACGTTCCGGATAATGCGTTCTCAGCCTGAGCTTTATCCGAAATATTTCCCATGTTCTGCATAGCGATATTCCTTGCTTTTATAACGTCGCTAAGAGTATTTTTCTCGTGCGACGCATAACCTTTAACCGTTTCTACAAAGTTAGGTATTAAATCATAGCGGCGTTTCACCTGCACTTCAATATCGCTCCACGCTTCTTTTACTCTGTTTCTGAGCGTTATAAGCCTGTTGTAGGTTAAAAGAACGTACAATCCTGCAAGAATGATTAAAATAGTGAAAATTGTTGTTATTGTCAACGTGATTTTCTCCATAATTTTTGATTTAAAATTGAATATGATTCAAGATGCCGCCATCGCTTTTTTATGGTGCCGCGTGATTTCTTTGCGTTCCTGCATTTTATCGGTTTTGGAAAGTCTTTTCATTTTTGCGTTAAGGTTGGAATGCCGCATGTATTATCATGATTATATGAAATAGTTTTACCGTTTGGCAAGATAAGGCTCTTTTGCTTGAGGTATTGTAAGATTGCGGGATAATCTGAATATATTAGGCACTATATCGTCTTGTTCTGGAAGTTTGCCGCTGTTTGTAGATAATATCAAGAAATAACAAATATTCTTGACAAAAATCTCAAAACTCTTTGAGAAATTATTTGCAAATACGATTTTCATATTCGTTAAAATAAAAGCTAAAAATAAGCTTTTAAAAATGATATAATGCAACAAATCAAAAATAGAAAATAGGAAGAAATAGGTGTTTTTTTATGGCTGCGGAATTTGTACATTTACATAATCATACCGAATATTCCCTCCTTGACGGGGCTTGCAGGATCACAGACGATAAGGGAAGACCCGGCGAATTGTTCAACCTTATAGCTAAAGAATATAAGATGCCAGCGCTTGCCATTACTGATCATGGCAATATGTACGGAGCTATGGAATTTTACTGGGCTGCAAAGCAAAGCGGCATAAAACCTATAATCGGCTGTGAAGTATATGTTGCTCCAAAATCGCGTTTGGATAAAAAAAGTGGCAACAAAACTGACGGCGACGGCGAAAACTATAATCATTTAACCCTGCTTGCCAAAAATTTTAAAGGGTATCAAAACCTCATGCAAATAGTAAGCATAGGGTTTACTGAAGGTTTTTACTATAAGCCGCGCGTTGATAAAGAAGTTTTAAAAAAGTACGGGCAGGGACTGATTGCTTTGTCGGGCTGTCTTGCGGGCGAAGTTGCGTCTGCTTTATTGAAAGAAGACAACGAAAAGGCGCAGAACGCCGCAATAGAATACCGCGATATTTTCGGCAGAGATAATTTTTATATAGAAATTATGGACAACGGTCTTGAAGCGCAGAAAAAAATAATCAAAAACCTAATTGAATTATCAAAAAAAACCTCAATCCCGCTTGTCGCTACAAACGACTGCCATTTTTTAAAAAAAGAAGATGTTGAAATCCATGATATTCTGCTTTGTATCGGAACAGGTAAAATGCTTAGTGATGGTAAACGGCTGCGCTTTTTTTCTGATCTTTTTTGCTATCGCAGCGCAGAAGACATGGTAAAAACATTTTCTTATGTGCCGGAAGCTATAAAGAATACTTTGGAAATTGCAGAAAAAACTAATCTTGAGATAAATACGGATAAACTGCTTCTGCCGCAGTTTCCAGTGCCAAAAGAGTATGAATCGGATTCAAAATATCTTGAAATGCTTTGCCAAAAAGGACTTGCGGCGAGATATGACACGGTTAAACCAGAACACAAGGAAAGATTGAAACACGAGCTTTCCATTATCAATAAAATGGGATTTGCTTCTTACTTTTTAATAGTTTCAGACTTTATAAAATATGCGAAAGACCACGGCATTCCTGTAGGTCCCGGAAGAGGTTCGGGAGCAGGTTCTATGGTTGCATATACTTTAGGCATCACGGATATATGTCCTTTGAAATACGGTCTGCTTTTTGAAAGATTTTTAAATCCTGACAGACGTTCAATGCCTGATTTAGATATAGATTTTGCAGATTCTGGACGCGACGAAGTTATACAATATGTGCGCCGAAAATACGGCGAAGAGAAGTGCGCGCAGATTATAACGTTCGGCTCAATGCAGTCGCGGCTTGTTATAAAAGACGTCGCGAGAGTTATGGGTTTTAGTCCTGCACAATCAAATAGCATTGCGAAACTTATTCCGCAAAATGCAAGCATTGCCGATGCTTTGCAGACTTCAACGGAATTGGCAAAATTTGTAAAGACTGACGCAAAAATTGCAAAACTCATAGATGTTTCGCGAAAACTTGAAGGTTTAAAAAGACACACTGGAGTGCATGCTGCGGGTATGGTTATAGCGAACGAAAAAATTACAAATTATTCGCCGCTCGCGAAAGGTTCGAAAAATATTATTACAACACAGTATGACGGCGTCGTGCTGCCGCAGCTCGGACTTTTAAAAGTTGACTTTTTGGGCTTAAGAACGCTCACTATTATTGCCGACTGCGTAGAATTTATACGTAAAAGGAATCATGATTTCAATTTAGACAATATCCCGTTGGACGATGAAAAAACTTATAAACTTCTCGAAAAAGCTGAAACTATGGGCGTATTTCAGCTTGAAAGCAAAGGTATGAGAGATTTGATAAGAAAACTCAAACCCAGCAGTATTGACGATATAATAGCTCTGATTGCTCTGTACCGCCCGGGACCTATGGGTTCGGGGATGTTGGACGATTTTGTAAACCGCAAACACGGCAGGACAAAAATTGTTTACGATCATCCGTTACAAGAATCTATATTAAAAGACACTTACGGCGTCATCTTATATCAGGAACAAGTAATGAAAATGTCTGTGGAGCTTGCAGGCTTTACTCATGGAGAAGCGGACAGTTTGCGTAAAGCTATGAGTAAAAAAATACCAGAAGTTATTGAAGAACAAAGAGAAAAATTTGTAAAAGGCGCTAAAGAAAAGAATGTTGACAAAAAAGTTGCGGAAAAGATATTTGACAACATCGTGTCTTTTGCCGGATACGGTTTTAATAAATCCCATTCCGCCGCTTATGGCGTCATTTCTTATAAGACAGCCTATTTAAAAGCAAATTATCCTTTGGAATATTTGACTGCTCTGCTCAACAGCGAAATCGGACGTTCCGCCGTAAAAGACAATGAGGAAAGCAAACTCGTAACGTACATAGACGATGCAGATAACTTTGGTATTGAAATGTTGCCGCCCGACGTGCAGTATTCGGGCGGAAAGTTTAAAATAGAAAATGCGAATATACGTTTTGGACTGCTTGCCGTTAAAAATGTTGGCGAGGGCATAACGAAGTCCATAGAGCAGTCGAGAATTGACGGCGGACAAGTTAAAAGTTTTAAAGATTGGGACGATTTTTTGCAGAGAATAGATTTAAAGGCGGTTAACAAAAAAGCTTTGGAGAGTCTTATAAAGGCGGGAGCCTTTGACTCCTTCGGCGCGGATAAATTTGTAGTAAGAGCGAGCCTGCTTCAAAGCCTAGATTCGTCTATTGATAAAGTTGTAAAAATAAAACGAGAGAGAGAATCCTCGCAAGGATTTCTTTTTAACAGCGCAGAAACTATGACAAACGCGCTTTCTTTGCAACAAGCAGAACCGCTTGAACTGTTTAAAGCGTTGGAGTTTGAAAAAGAAGTTTTGGGATACTATATTTCCGGTCATCCGTTAAAACATAGGGAGAAAGATCTCATTGCTTATTCTAATTACAGGCTTGACAGGCTTCCCCAGCCCAAAGAAAATACTGATTATAAAACGGCGCAGATTGTCCGTGTCGCCGGTATGATAACTTCAGCAAAAACTTTTATTTCTAAAACCAAGAAAGAATCGTATGCAAGGTTTGGCATAGAAGATATATACGGCAGCATCGACGTGGTGCTTTTCCCAAAAAGTTTCGGCAAATATAATAACTATCTTACGACCGGCAATGTAGTTGTGGTAAAAGGCAGACTGACAGCCGCTCAAGGGCAGACTGAAATAATAGCGGAAGATGTAATGACAATTGACGAGGCAAAAAAGAAATTTCAGCCGAACTGCGGCGAAATACATATAAAACTTTCAACTGCAAAATGCGATGACGTTTTACTCGAAGATCTAAAGAAAATTCTTGGTATGCACAGAGGCAAAGCAAAAATTTACCTGGATTTGGAAGATTCGCTCTACGGCAATTTTTCCATTGAAACCGAATATTTGTCTGACTATTCCGATAATTTTGTAAACGATGTTGAAACGGCAATCGGATATAAAGATTCAGTTGAACTGCATTATACAAACTAGAATCGTGCAGGCGAAACGAAAAGCGAAAACTGCTGCGGCAACCCGTCTGTATTTTAATCTGCTAAAACAATATTCTCTTTTATTTTCATCTGCCAAAGCAAAGGCGATTTAAGACAGCAACGGAATAATCCAATTCGTTGTCTTATCCGCGAGAGTTGATATCGTCTCTTAATTTTGTTTTCAACCAGTTTAAAAAAATGGCTTCTTGCTTTCATAGGAAAAAGCAGCAGCCTGCTTGCCGTCGTTTTCTTTCATATGTTTGCTAAGTTGCTTTTCTGTTAAAAATATTAAAGCGGCGATTTGCTGTAAATTAGAATATTTGGAGATCGGAGGGAAGCCAAGCATTCTTGATTTTGCGGCAGCTTCAAAGATTTTAGGAATGCATTTTGCAATTTAAAAAAAATGAAAGCTTGCGTTTTAACGAAATGCTGCGCTATCAACCGTAAAATATCATTTTATGTTCTATAAAATGTTACAGACATAATCTTGAAAGCTGCGTAAAATATGCTAATTATGAATATAAAAAATTTCTGGGCGGTTTAGCGCTGCTACCCATTGCAAAGCAAATATAAAATGGCAAGTCTGCTATAGTCAAATATCTATTTTCTGATAGTGAATTTATTATTTTGATGGTATCTTAAAACAAGAAAAAAGCTAAGAAATATCTGTTTCTGTCTGTTGAAAATTTTAGAAATACTGTAGTAACAAACAAGATATGGCATGCGTCTGAAGCGCCGTAATACGTTGAGATTAACGCGGATGGTAAAAAAAGTGTGCAGTTGCAATAAAACATTGTGAAATGGAGAGAAATTTATTCTTGCCGTCTCGCAATTTTTTACTTACGGCGGGGCTTACGATAACTTTTGGCAAAGAAGACGCTTTGTTTTGGCAACTGGCTTTTTCTTTTGAAGAATCGAAAAATAAACTACGCTGCGCTTTTGGCTGTTATGTCAAACTTCTGAAAGGATTCTGTTCCAGCCGCGGTGCTTTGCTAGATTTTAAAAATTTCTTCGCTATTTATCTCTTGTACATGCAGGAAGAAAAATGTCCGACAGATATAAAATGTAAGAAATATTGCAGTGATTTTACATTGATTGAAACAAGGACAGACAAGCCGTTGCATATGAAAGCGCAAGGCGGCTGATGAAAAAGTTCTTTATATAACATACAAAGAACGACATCATCTCTGATGGGCAGAGATTTGTTTCTGAGGAAGCGTGCAATTCAATTTCCTTGATGGGAATATGTGAAATAAATTTAATTATATGAGCATTGCGGTACTGGAGAAAAAATGTTAGATATTAAAGTTATCAGGGAAAATGTGAAAGAAATCGAGCGGGCAATGTTAAACAGAAATCTGGATATCGATTTCAATCGGCTTTTAAACTGGGACACTGAAAGAAAAACGCTGGTCGGCGGAATAGAACAGCTGCGGCTTAAAAGAAATAAAGAATCTGAGGAAATAGGCAAACTCAAAAGAGAAGGCAAAGAACCTGTGCCGGAGCTTCTTACTGAAATAAACGAAATAAGAAGTATAATTCAAGAACGGGAAAAACAACTTTTGACGATTGAAAGGCAAATAGAAGATTTCCTGCTCCGCATTCCCAATATTTTAGACAAAAGCGTTCCTGTTGGAAAAGATGCGGAAGACAATAAAATTATAAGATTTGTCGGAGAACCTGAAAAATTCTCTTTCAAGCCTAGACATCACTGGGAAATCGGAGAAAAGCTGGGTATTCTTGATTTTGCGGCAGCTTCAAAGATTTCAGGTCCGCATTTTGCGGTTTTAAAAAATGAAGGATGCGTTTTGGAGAGATCTCTCATTTCTTTTTTTCTGGATACGCACAAGAAAAAAGGATATAAAGAAATAATGACGCCTTATCTTGTAAATCAGGCTTCAATGAAGGGTACGGGACAACTTCCGAATTTTGAAGAAGATTTGTTTAAGTGTGCCAATGACGATTTGTATTTGATACCGACGGCAGAGGTTCCCGTGACAAATGTTTACAGAGACGAAATTCTGGAAGAGTCTGCTCTGCCGCAAAAATATGTTTCTTATTCAGCGTGTTTCAGGAGAGAGTCCGGCTCTTATGGAAAAGATACAAAAGGTCTCATCAGAAACCATCAGTTTGATAAAGTGGAACTTGTAAAATTTGTTAGACCGGAAATTTCAGATGAAGAACTGGAATCTCTTGTTCTTGATGCGGGAAATGTGCTGGAGCTGTTGGGACTTCCTTACAGAGTTGTGCTTTTATCTACTGGAGATACGGGTTTCTCGTCGGCAAAAACATACGATTTAGAAGTATGGCTTGCGGGGGACGGAATGTACAGAGAAATTTCGTCATGTTCAAATTTCAAAGACTTTCAAGCGAGAAGAATGAATATAAAAGTAAAATATTCTCAAAATAAAAAAAGAGAATTTTTACACACTTTAAACGGTTCTGGCGTTGCGGTCGGAAGAACTTTTGCCGCAATACTTGAAAATTATCAACAAGAAGATGGCTCTGTGGTGATTCCCGATGCATTGCGTAGATATACCGGCTTTGATGTTATAAAGCCTTGATATTTCAACAGCGATTTTGGAAAGATGGAAGTTTATGCGCTTAACGGTCTGATGGATTTTTTTCTCTATCCCGCTCAAAATATTGAAAATATGCTTATTAAAATAAAAAACCGACCCTTTTAGAAGTCGGTTTTTTATAGAAATTTATGAATTCAGCTCTCATTTTTTCTTATTTTTATTAACTGTTTTTTTTGCAGTTTTTTTCTCAGGGGCGGCTTTTTTTGCCTTGCATCCACAAGCCATGTTCATCTCCTTTTTTAGGAATAATAAAGTTCCTATTTTCTAATTTTTACGGGCAACGTGGAAAATTTCAGTCCGCGTACGCATTATAGTAATATAATAAAAAGAAAAAATCAAATTTTTTATTTTAAATCGCTGGGCGCTTCGCGCGGCGGAAGTTTAATGCTTATCAGCTCAAAAATGCCGGAGAGAATCGCGCCTATAAAGTAAATTGACCATATATATGGGTAAGTGCGATAAGTGCCAAAAATTGCGGCAATTCCAGCTGAGAAAAACGAAGCTGCAAAAATGATTAAACTTATTTCAAGGTATTTCCATTTTGTCGGTATTAAATTATAAACATCCGCATACTGATAGTTATGCCGCTTGTGCCTTACGTATGCCGCGGCAAGAAGCAGAAATCCCATAGGCGAGACAAACTGGCAAATTAAATGTATAAACACAATTTGTATTATGGGTGTTCCGGACTGAACCCATATGAGATCATACACGTTGACGATTTTCCATGACGAAGAAACTCCTAAACCGCTTATAGCGATGCTATCCAGTAAAAAGAAAATAATACCCATTAGCCCGCCGATTATGTAAGCGGCAAATTTTGTTGAACGCGGAATACCGCCGGACATAGGCACCCAGTGGAAAATTGCAACAAGAATTGACGGAGCGATAATTGCCATTAAAAAAAACTGTCTTGCGCAGTTTATCATTAAGGGCAGAGGATGCCATACTAAGATATTCTGAAGCGGACGCGTAATGAAATATATCCCAAACATTATAAAAGCTAGCTCAATTTTTTTGAAAGCTATTTCTCCAAACATTATCGAGCGGAATTTGCTTATACGTTTAGTTTCAAACGCCATAAAAAAATATATAGAACCCGCTAAAACGGGCAGGCAAAAAGTTATAATAAAGTCAAAGTTCATTCCTGTAAGTATATCATAATTTTCAGTTGTTAATTCTTATCTTTGAGATTAGACGGTTTGCTTATATAAAAAGACAGAATGCAGCTCTTTTTTGTTTGTTGTAATTTCTTTATAGCTTAAAGGATAAAAGGTTTGAAACTTTTCTATGTGCCTGTTCTTTTGAGGCTAAATCTCAATTTTACCTTGTAAAAGTTCAGCAAGTACCGCTGACCTTTTCTAAACTGTTGCTGTTTTCACCGGCGGCATGACTATACCCCTCGTCTCCAAGAAAATAAAAGAAGAAGTACGCTGTAAGTAAAGAGGTAAAAATATAGAGAAAACAAAATTACTATTGTATTCTTTTACATATAATTAATCTTTTTTATCCAAATTATGTCCAGAAATCCTTAAAAATCTTAATATAATAAATAAGAGGATAATTGCCCGGTCTCTCTATAATTGCTGGTAGTTTGCCTGTAATTGTAGGTATTCTCTCTGTGATTACCGGTAAACTAGTTCGTATTGATCAGATGTCTCTAATTTTGATAATAGCTCAAAGTACCGCTCAGCGTGTGGTAAAGGCAAGCGGTTTAAGTTTGAACGAAACCTATAAAGCATTTGAATTGTTTGAGTATTTGATTATTCAGGGCAAGCGCATTCTAAAAGCGTGGATACGCAGATACATTATTTGATATACTTTTTAGTCGTACCAGTATATAAGCATAAATGAAAGGTTATGATAAAGAATGCTATGATAGATATGGCTATGACAAAGATGCCCGCAGATATGATAGATGGTCTTAGCGGAGAGAGAAACTAAAAAAAGAAAATCCGTTATTAAATCCCGTTGCTCAGTTCCGTCTCAATAGGAGAGGATAAGTATGAAGAAAGTAATAGCTTTGTTCTTAATTATAAGCTTAATCTCTGGCTGTGATAAACAGCTTCAGAATGGCAGTAAATCTGCTAATGCTGTTAATACTGTTGCTGAGGATGTTAATCCTCAGAATATTAATACAGGTAGTGTTGACAAAGATGCTAATCTTAAGGACGGCGGTAAATTTGACAAAGAGATTGTCCAAATAAAAAGAGAAGAGCAAGACGACAGCCGCGCGGCTGAGGCTGAAGCTGAAGCTAGACTAAAAAAGAAGAGTAATCCAACACCAACACCAACGCTCAAGCCAACGCCCGCACCCGCGCCAACGACAAGCCCGTCGTTTATGTCATCTGTATGGCCGTTTGTGAAGTCTTGGTATGTTCAGATTGTGACTCTTGTGATTATTGCCGGTATTGCTATTTATAGTTATCGTTCTGGTCCTGCTGTTCCTATAGGTGATAACTATGATGCTTCTAATGGTGGTAAGAAGTCTGCTAAAGATACTGTTCCGTCTAATAAAAAACATCGTAAGCACAGGCCTAAGAGCGCCGTTGGCGTTCCGCCTTCTGGCGACAGTGGACAGTGATGCGACTGTACATGTCTGATGAGAATGAAACAGGACAATCCTATACAGTGATTGTCCGCGCGTAACTGCCTGCCGGTGTATTTGAAATGCATACTATTTCCAAGATAGATAATGTAAAAAGAATAATTGCAAAACAAAAAGAAATCAGCGGAGCAATCTGTTGGTAATCAGACTGCTCCGCTGGATTTTAAAGTAATAATTTCATCGTACTCTTCCAACTTTTTAATTTTGTCTCAGAATTGCCGATTGGCAAATGAGAGGACCTCCTTAATTTAAAAAGAACGCATAGAGAGTATGTAAAAAAATCATGAAAAGATATAGTATCGTTGTTCTTAATTGTAAGCTTAATCTCTGGCTGTGATAAACAGCTTCAGAATGGCAGTAAATCTGATACTGCTGTTAATACTGTTGTTAAAAAGGTTAATCCAGAGCCAGCCCAACACCGGCACCCCCGCCCACGTCCACGACAAAACCGACATCAAGACGCTGACGATATAAAAAAAGGACTTTCAATGTACGGCAAAAACGATAATCAGCCGTCGGAAAACATTATTTATGGGCGGAATCCGGTTTTAGAGCTTCTTAAAGCCGGCAAGCGTTCGGTAAATAAAGTGATGATTTCTCAGACCGCAAGAGGCGCGGCAATTTTAGAAATTGTCAGTCTTGCTAAGCGGAAAAACATAGCCTTGCACAGCGTTCCGCCGGAAAAACTCGACAGATTTTCTGAAAATTCGCAAGGCGTGGTCGCGGATGTTTCCCCTCTGGAATATACGGAGCTGCCGGATTTGATTGAAAAAGCGAAAAAATCCCTGAAACCGCTGCTTGTAATTTTAGACGGCATTGAAGATCCGCATAATTTGGGCGCGATTATAAGAAACTGCGTGGCTTTCGGAGTGGACGGAGTGGTAATACCTAAATGGAGAGCTGCGGGAATAAATGAAACCGTGTCGAAATCTTCTGCCGGAGCTGTTGAGCATATTTCAATATCAAGAGTTGTAAATATCAATAGGGCGATGGATTTATTAAAAAAAAACGGGTTTTGGATAATTGGCGCTGAAACCGGCGAACAAATGCTTGAAAAAGCCGATTTGCCTTTCCCTCTTGCGGTAATAATAGGAAGCGAAGGCTTCGGACTTCGCAGTCTAACAAAGAAAAATAGCGATTTTTTAATATCAATTCCGCAAGCAAATACAATATCTTCGCTAAACGCGTCCTGTGCTTCGGCTGTTGTTCTATACGAAATAGCAAAAAAACGAAAATAAACTGTCGGCAAGCAGCGTAAAACAGGGAAGAAATAAAGATGAAAAAAATTAATATTATTATATTTAGTTTAAGGCGATAGCTCTGTTTTTGTGTATACGGCAGGTTGCGTAAGAGCTTGGAGACGGAGGGATGTTGATCGCTCCGCTTTCTTGTGCGTGATTTAAAAAAATGTACTGAACTTAAGCGATTGGCAAACGGCTTGAGCCGTCTATTATACAGATTGTTAGAAAGCTTTAAGAATGGTATATCAACGCTTATATTTCCCGATATTAATATTTCAAGCTTTGCGTCGCGTCTTCTTCGTTTTATTCATTTATCGTGATTGCTTTTTTTCTATTTAAAAGTGTATAATATCAGACATTATGACTGTTAAAAAGTTTTATTTTCCAGTTTAAGTTTTAGCAAGCAGATTATGGAATGCGGTTTGCGGTTATAGAGATTTAGCTGGTTCTTAAATTTAGGATATTTACAGCGTCTGCCTTTATTTTGTCGTGGCGGTAAAAGCAGTATAAATTTTTATGGAACAAGGTTTTAAATATGAATAAAAAGACTTATTTGCCAAAACAGGATGCAATTGAAAGAAAATGGCACTTAATAGATGCCGATGGAAAAATTTTGGGAAGACTTGCGGTTAAAATAGCTGAACTTTTAAGAGGAAAAAGTAAAGTTTTTTATACAAATCATATAGACTGCGGCGATTTCGTGGTTGTGACAAATGCAAGCAGGATTGTTCTTACGGGAAAGAAACTCAACCAGAAAACATATTTTACATATTCCGGATATCCGGGCGGAGCAAAGTTAACTCCTTATTCTGTTTTGATGGTTAAAAGCCCTGAAAAAGCTTTGTTTGCGGCGGTTAAGGGAATGCTTCCTAAAAATAAACTTGCGGACAGACAGATTACAAGGCTTAAAGTGTTTAAGGGAGATAAACATATGCACGGCGCACAGCTTGCGGTGTCGGCAAAGTAAAGAGGGGAGAAAATGAACAGCGTTTCTTGTATAACTGCGGGACGCAGAAAAAATGCAGTTGCCAGAATAAAAATTTCAGATGGAAGCGGCAAAATTATAATTAATAATAAAACTATAGACGAATATTTCGGCGGCTTAGAAAGACTTAAAAAAACAGCTTTAAAGCCTTTTGACTTTTGGAATGGCGTGAGAGATTATGATTTTTATGTCAATGTTAAGGGCGGCGGAATAAGCGGACAGGCGGGAGCTATAAGCCATAGCTTGGCGAGAGCGATTTTGAAACTCAATGAACCGTCAAAAGCGGTATTGAAAAAAGAAGGTCTTTTAACCAGGGATCCCAGAATGGTAGAAAGAAAAAAACCGGGGAGACCAAAAGCCAGAAAACGTTTCCAATTCTCAAAACGTTAAGGATTATTTGCTCCGACGCGTTTGCGTTGCGACATCTTTCTGCAGGCAATTTGCGCACTATTTTGTTTTTTATCGTATTTAAACGGCAGTTGCCGAAAACATTGCGGATATTTTAAATACTGTTTCCGCAATAAAAGAATTCATAGAAATAAATATCTATCAAATACAGTGCCAGCTCTCCGCGCAGTTCAAAAACTGACTTATAATTTCAGAGTGAAAACGAGGCAGAATCCGTATTTTTGCGGTAAGGGGAAACGCCATTTAAAAGTTTTCTTTTAGAACTGTGCCGTTTGTCATTGCCCGTCATATTTTAATGTCGTCTCTGTCGATTGTCTCTAATATCCCCGAAGCAGCCACGAAATTAATGGAAGAGTAATAAGAGATATTATTGTTGAGAGTACAATGATAACGGCGGAAAGAGCGTGGTCGAGTTTATATTGAGAAGATATAACTGAAGTGAAAATCATTGTAGGCATAGCTGCTTCCATAACAGTTGATTTTAAAGCGAGTCCGCCCATTCCTAGAAGCAGAGCGGTTCCGAAGGCGATCAATGGAACCAGACATAGCTTTATTATAATTGCGGGAGTTGCAATTATTGCGTGTTTTAACTTTGGCGTAGAAAGAGCGAGTCCTATGCTAAACATCATAAGCGGAATTATCGCCATAGACATAATATCTAAAGTTTTTAGTAGAAAATTTGGAAGGTGAATACCTAAAAAGTTTGCTGTAAATCCTGCCGCGAACGCCCAAACCGGAGGAAGTTCCGCTATTATTTTTGAGCTTTCTTTAAATGTGAGTTTTTGTCCTTGTCCGTAATAGGAGGCTATTGTCGCTCCGACCGGCCACAGTAAAGGAGTTGTTGCGAGAAAATCATACAAGAGAACATATTTTGCTGCACTTTGTCCGTACAAACCTGTGAGAAGCAAAAGACCCAAAAAAGTAACATTCCCGAAAGAAGCCGCTAAAATTAAAGCGCCTTTTTCTTTTTTATTTAAAGTCGTAAATTTTTCAATTATTGTATAGATTGCAAAAGATATCAGAAGAGATAAAAGAATTGTTATAATTGCGGATGCCGGCAACAAGACAGAATTTTTATCTATAGGAGCTGTAGCTATGACTTTAAAACACAGCGCCGGAAGAAGAAAATTTATTACAATAGCGTTAATTACGTGTCTTGCGACATCGGAACTTATACCGCCGAGCTTTTTCCAGCGAAAGAATGCGCCTAGAGTTGCTATTATGAAAAAGGATATTAAGCTGTCAAACATATTTAAATCCTGGAATTTTATCGTTAATTCGCCGATATGAACGAAGTTAATTTGGAACTTAACTTAAAAAGTTTGTCGTTAGAGTTTTTTAAGGAAGCAACAGCTGATTTAGAGATAGAAGACAATTTCCCGAATCAGCGTTAAATATATAGGTTGTTAATATTTTCCGCCGGAATAATTGTTTTCTTCTTTTGTTATGAAGATGTCGTGCGGATGGTTTTCTGCAAGACCTGCGGCGGTTATTTTAACAAATTGTCCTTTTTCTTTAAGTTCTTGTATTGTTTTAGCGCCGCAATAACCCATGGCAGCTCTTAATCCGCCGATTAACTGATAGATGACGTCGTTTACTGCACCGCTGTAAGGGACGCGTCCTTCGACGCCTTCCGCTACTAATTTTTTTGTATTATCCTGAAAATATCTGTCGCTGCTTCCCGCAGTCATTGCGGAGGAAGATCCCATTCCGCGATAAGTTTTAAATGCGCGCCCGTTATAAATTACGTCTTCTCCCGGGCTTTCTTTTGCTCCTGCAAATAAAGATCCCATCATGCATACGTTTGCGCCGGCTGCTATGGCTTTAGGAATATCGCCGGAATATTTAATTCCGCCGTCGCATATGATGGGAATATTGTATTTTTTTGCAGCTTGAGCGCAGTCGTAAATTGCCGTAATCTGCGGAATTCCCGTGCCTGCCACAACTCTTGTGGTGCATATTGCTCCTGGACCTATGCCGACTTTAATTGCGTCAGCGCCGGCTTTAATTAAATCTTGCGCGGCTTCTGCCGTAACTATGTTTCCCGCAATAACCTGCTCCTGAGGGAAAGTTTTTTTTATTTTTTTTATTGCGTCTAAAACACTTTGAGTGTGTCCGTGCGCTGTGTCTATCACTAGAACGTCGACGTTAGCCTCGATCAGAGCTTTTGCCCGTTCAATCATATCTTCTGTAATGCCTATCGCCGCCCCCGCAAGAAGTCTGCCTTTTTCATCTTTTGAGGAGTTTGGAAATTGTATGGCTTTTTCCAGATCTTTAATTGTAATAAGACCTTTCAAAATAAAATTTTCATCGACTAAAGGAAGTTTTTCTATTTTTTTGCTTTGTAATATTTCTTTCGCTTCTTGAAGAGAAGTGCCTACTTTTGCGGTAACGAGATTATTTTTTGTCATTATTTCCGAGACTTTTTTGTTATTGTTGGTTTCAAAGCGCATATCTCTATTGGTGATTATGCCGATAAGTTTGCCGTTGTCTTCAACAATAGGAACGCCTGAAATTCTATATCTTGCGGCAAGTTCTTTTGCTTCTCTGAGACTCTTGTCTTTTTTCAGCGAAAAGGGATCATGTATGATGCCGTTGTCGCTTCTTTTGACGCGGTCAACTTCTACGGCTTGTGTTTCAATAGACATGTTTTTGTGTATTATGCCTATACCGCCCTCTCTTGCGATAGCGATAGCCATTTTGGATTCCGTTACAGTATCCATGCCCGCACTCATAATGGGAATGTTTAGCTTAATTTTTTTAGTAAGATTTGTAGATAGTTGAACGTTTTTAGGAAGTACCTTTGAATGACGTGGAATCAATAAAACGTCGTCAAAGGTCAAAGCTTCTTTTGAAAATTTTGTGTCCATTTTCCATTTCTCCGCTTTCTATCCATTATACCACATTATGTGTAGGTTTTACAAGATAAAACAAAAAATCCTGCCGTTTAAGCAGGATTGTGATGTTTGAGGAATTAAAAACTCCGACGGCTGGACTCGAACCAGCAACCGATCGGTTAACAGCCGATTGCTCCACCATTGAGCTACGTCGGAATTAAACGTCTTTTTATGATTAACTTTATCATATTAATTATATTCATTTAAAAAAAAAATTCAAGCCCTGCACTAATTGAATATTTGAAATCAATGAAGTTCTTAGTCCGCAAATAGCGTTTAAAACTCCATAGGAATATTGTTTTGTTTGCCGAAATCGTTTTGTTTGTTATGATAAGAGAATAAAGCCGCTCGAACCGACCAGCCTTTTTCAGGATTCTTCAAAGAGTGAGCGCGCGGAAATAATAATTATATTTTTCGGCGTCTTTTTAGATAACTAAATTTGTTAATTTGTGCATATAAATAAAGATTTGGTATAATAAATACCAGTTTGACTTAATGGCAATCAAAATAACCAAAATCATATCATCAAAATACGAAAATTTTATTAAGATAAGTAAAATAAAACGGAGTTTAAAAATGAGAAGCGATCAAATAAAAAAAGGCGCGGTGAGAGCGCCCAGCAGATGTTTGTTGTATTCTACAGGGGTAAGTCCGAGTGATTTAAATAAGCCTTTTATAGGCATTGCTTCGTCATTTTCAGATTTAGTTCCGGGTCATATTGCGATGCGCGATTTGGAAAGATTTGTAGAAAGGGGCATTGCTGCCGGCGGCGGCGTTCCTTTTATTTTCGGCGCGCCTGCAGTGTGCGACGGCATAGCGATGGGACACAGCGGCATGCATTATTCGCTTGGCTCGAGAGAAATAATTGCCGATTTAATAGAAACTGTTGCAAATGCTCATATGTTGGACGGTCTTGTTCTTTTATCAAACTGCGATAAAGTTACGCCGGGAATGCTTATGGCTGCTGCGAGGGTTAATATACCTGCGATTGCTGTTACTGCAGGTGCTATGGTAACTGGAATGTATGAGAAAAAAAGACGTTCTATGGTAAGGGATACTTTTGAGGCGGTCGGGCAGTTTCAGGCTGGTAAAATTACCGAGAAACAGCTCTCAGAGCTGGAAATGGCGGCGTGTCCCGGAGCGGGTGCTTGTCAGGGAATGTACACCGCTAACACGATGGCGTGTTTAACTGAGGCGATGGGAATGTCTCTCTATGGTTGCGCGACTGCGCTTGCCGTCAGCGCAAAGAAAAAAAGAATTGCTTATGAATCGGGTATAAGAGTTGTTGAACTTGTAAAAGAAGACGTAAAACCTCGTGATATTTTAACGCTTGACGCTTTTAAAAATGCTATCACTGCCGATATGGCTTTGGGCGGTTCTACAAATACAGTTTTACATCTTCCCGCTGTAGCCAATGAAGCGGGAATAAAATTGCCTTTGGAATTGTTTGACGAAATCTCTAAAAGAACTCCGCAGATTGCCTGTCTGGAACCGGCTGGAGATCACTATATGGAAGATTTGGACAATGCCGGCGGAATGCCTGCAGTGCTTTTTGCGATTCAAAAAGGTTTGGCGCATTCTAAAACAGTGTCGGGGCGGGACATACTTGAAGTTGCAAAGTCAGCTAAAATTTTAGATGAGGATGTTATAAGAGCGAAAAATCCTTATAAACCCGAAGGCGGTATTGCGGTTTTAAGAGGAAATATCGCTCCTTGCGGTTGTGTTGTCAAGCAGGCTGCCGTAAGCGAAAAAATGAAAGTTTTTTCTGGCAGAGCGCGCGTGTTTAATTCTGAAGACGATGCTATGGAAGCGATACTTGATAATAAAATTGTTTCTGGCGACGTCGTTGTCATAAGATATGAAGGTCCTTCCGGCGGACCGGGAATGAGAGAGATGCTGAGTCCTACAAGCGCGTTGCACGGCATGGGGTTGAGCGATTCTGTCGCGCTTCTTACCGATGGACGTTTTTCCGGCGGAACAAGAGGTCCTTGTATAGGGCATATTTCTCCGGAAGCGGCGGCAGGCGGGGCGATAGGGGCAATTAATGAGGGCGATATAATAAATATTAACATACCTGAAAGAACGTTGAACGTTGAATTGACGGACGATGAAATAAAATCGAGAATTGCTAAAGTTGTCAAACCAGAGCAAAAAATCAAAACTGGTTATATGGCGCGTTACGCTAAATTGGTGCAGTCGGCAGATACCGGTGCTGTATTAAAATAGCGGAAGGTGTTATAGAAAATTGAGTAAAGTTAAAAAAAATTGATATTTCAGATTTGAGTAAAAACAGAACTTTGAGCGCAGCAATGAAAATTACGGCTGGCTAATAGGTCAGTTTATCTGTTGTCGTCATCTCGCATTTGGCGCGGTACTTCTGTTTAAAAAAAGAAGCCAATATCCGCGTCAAGTTCGCAATAGCGAATTTCTTTTATATGGATAAAGCCAATATTTTATAAAGGTAAAAAATAAGGATTACAGTATGGAAAAAAAAACTGGTGCGCAAATTTTAGTAGAAAGCTTGTTAAGGGAAAATGTTGAGATAGTATTTGGGATTCCAGGTGGACAGGCGCTGCCGATGTTTGACGCAATCTACGGATCAAAATTAAATTTTATTTTAACAAGGCATGAACAGGGAGCTTCGCATATGGCTGACGGCTATGCCCGTTCTACAGGTAAATCCGGCGTATGTATAGTTACGTCAGGACCGGGAGCTACAAATATAGTTACGGGACTTGGCACTGCATATATGGATTCTGTCCCTTTGGTTGCAATTACGGGTCAGGTTGCAACAAGTGTAATCGGCCAAGATGCTTTTCAGGAAGCAGATACCATAGGCATCACAAGACCGGTGACAAAACATAATTTTTTAGTTAAAGACGTAAAGGATTTGGCAAGAACCATAAAAGAAGCGTTTTATATTGCAACTACCGGCAGACCCGGACCGGTTTTGGTTGATATCCCGATTGACGTGCAGCGAGGGTTGTGCGAATTCGTTTATCCTCATAAAGTTGAAATACGTTCTTACAAACCTAATTACAGCGGACATACAGGGCAGATTAAAAAAGCAGTTAGCATGATAAATAAAAGTGAAAGACCTGTACTTTATATAGGAGCTGGCGTTGTTGTTTCTGAGGCGGAAGATGAAATTTTGAAAATGTCAAGAAAGGCCAATATTCCTGTCACAAATACATTGCTTGCCATCGGAACATATCCGCATGATACGGATTTAAGTTTGGGAATGCTTGGCATGCACGGTACTTTTTGCGCAAATAGGGCGATACAGGCGGCAGACGTTGTTATAGCTGTCGGCGCTAGATTTGACGACAGATGTACGGGTAGGGTCTGCGATTTTGCAAAAAAAGCGAAAATAATCCATATTGATATAGATCCTACAGCTATATCAAAAGTTGTCGACGTTGATATTCCCGTCGTCGGCGATGCAAAAACGGTTTTAAAAGAAATGTCAGCGTTGATAGAGAAAAAAGGAAGAAAAGAATGGATTAAGACAGTTGATGCATGGAAAGAGGAGCATCCTCTGTCGTATAATAGAAATGACGATAAGCTTCATCCTCAGTATGTGGTTGAAAAAATTTCGGAGCTTACGAAAGGCGAGGCAATTGTTTCAACGGAAGTCGGACAGCATCAGATGTGGGCGGCACAATATTATAAAGCAAAGTATCCGCGTTTGTTTTTAAGTTCCGGCGGGCTGGGAACAATGGGTTTTGGGTATCCTGCCGCTCTGGGAGCAAAAGTCGGGAATCCAGATAAAGAAGTTATAGTTATAGCCGGCGACGGTTCTTTCCAGATGAATATGCAGGAAATGGCGGTATCGGTATTAAATGAAATCAACGTTAAAGTTGTTATATTAAACAATCAATATCTCGGAAATGTGCGCCAATGGCAGGAAATGTTTTACGGCAAGAGATATTCACAGAGCTGTCTTGCGAGACGTAATAAATGTCCGCGTTTGTGTAATGAGCCGAACAGAGTCACTTGTCCCGTTTATATTCCCGATTTTGTAAAATGGGCGCAGAGTTACGACGTTTTGGGAATACGCGTTACAGAGAAAAAGGATGTCGAATCCGCTTTAAAAAAGATGCTTGAAACAAAAGGTTCGGTTGTTCTTGATGTGTGGGTTGAGATGGAAGAAAATATATTCCCTATGGTCCCTGCTGGATCGTCTCTTGATGATGTTATTACACAGATGAACAAATGATTGAAAAACAAATTGAATTTATGGAATAAAAAGCGCCGCTGACTATGATTTCCTAATGACGGCTTTTAATGCTTTATGCCGTTCTTCGATAAATATCTAAAAAGAATCAAAAAACTTTTGATGTGTATATTTAAGATATTTATGAAAAATTTGGAAAAATTGACTGAAATCTTAAAAAAATAATGAAAAATTCAAATTTAGAATTCAAAAAAGCTAGGAACAGATTTTCTTATCGTAAATTGAAAAATTATTGTTCTGCTTTAGCAAATGAAGTCGTCGGGTTTTTGTCGTTGAGAGTAAAGATGACTCTGGTATTTCTGTCGGAACAATTGCCTATCCAGATATATAACGATGTGCAATAGCGTTTGTTTGCTGAACTTGAAATTCATGTTATCATTGAAAAATGTGAAGATAATTTAAGAATTTTGATTTTTAATATGCCTAGCCGTCAAAAAAGTATGACTGTCAAATCAGACGGTATTGTGTATATGGGAAATGGCGGTTCTATAGTGAGGATGGGTGGATATTCCGCAAGCTAAAATACTTAGAGAGACCGAACCTGATTTCAACAGCGGAATATGCGGAGGATTTTCGTCGAGCGATATAAATGAAGAGGCTGTTTAACAATATTAAAACAGCAGAATATCTTGCTGATTTAGGAATAATAGAAAGAGTTCCTCACGAGAGAAATCAATATATGTTATATAGAAAATATTATAATACCGCGAAAAAAAATGGTGAGTATATAAAGACTGAAGGAACGGCAAGAGATAGCTGTAAAGCTTTGCTACTTTAACGTATTGAAAAACGCGGTAAGGGTTATTTTGAAGAATTTGTAGATATTTTGTCAAATATACCAAGACAATGTTATATCAGAACTGCTTCGCTAGTTAAGAGCGCCGGGAAAAATAGAATTTATAGGTAAATGTGGCAGAATCGGTTATCGGATAAAAAAATTCAATTAAATTATTTATGTAAATATATTTTGAATATTTTAAAATCTGTTTATAAATTTTATTTATATAAAGTCAGTTTATATTGAAAAATCAATTTAAAAGCTGTAAAATTAAATAAAGTAGTTTAAAGATTCGATATAATTTATTATAAGGAGATAATGTGCGTCATACGGTTTCAGTTTTAGTAGAAAATAAGTTTGGTGTTCTTGCAAGAATATCTACTCTTTTTGCGGCACGCGGATTTAATATAGATTCGCTTAATGTAAGTGAGACTGAAGATCCGGCAATTTCAAGAATGACTATTGTCGTCAAAGGGGACTATTCTGTTCTTGAGCAGGTTACAAAGCAGTTGAATAAACTGGTCGATGTTATAAAAGTTAGCGATTTTAACGATGTTGATTATGTTGAAAGAGGGCTTGCTCTCATAAAGATAAACATAAAAAAATCTACCCGCAATGAAGTTATTCAGCTGATAGAAATTTTCAGGTCAAGAATTATAGACGTGTCGCAGGATTCAATTATAGTGGAAATAACAGGTAACGGAGATAAAATCAGAGCTTTTATAAAAATGGTTATGCCTTATGGGATAAGAGAAACATGCAAGACAGGTATTGTCGCTTTAAGTCGAGGACAGCTGACAAAGTGATAAAGAAAAAGGGAGAACAAGGAGAAATAAAATGAAAGAAGCAAAGATGTATTACGAAAGTGACGCTGATTTAAGTCTTTTGAACGGAAAAACTATCGCAGTTTTAGGTTATGGTAGTCAGGGGCATGCGCATGCTTTAAATCTTAAAGATTCCGGCCTAAATGTTATTGTTGCGCAGAGATCCGGCGGAGATAACTATAAAAAAGCTATTGAAGACGGTTGGAAACCGGTGAGCGTTGCCGAAGCAGTTAAGCAGGCGGACTGGGTTCATATTCTGTTGCCGGATGAAGTTCAGAGAAAAGTTTGGGAAGAAGATATAAAACCTAACATTAAAAAAGGTATAATTTTGAGTTTTGCGCACGGTTTTAATATACGCTTTAAGCAGATTGTTCCCACGCCGGATTTAGATGTGATTATGATTGCGCCCAAAGGACCCGGTCATTTGGTAAGAAGACAATACGAAGAAGGTAAAGGCGTGCCGTGTTTAATAGCGGTGGAGCAGAATGCAAGCGGTAAAGCAAAAGATTTGGCTCTTGCCTATGCTAAAGGCATCGGAGGCACAAGAGGCGGTGTTCTAGAAACGACTTTTGCCGAAGAAACCGAAACTGATTTATTTGGCGAGCAGGTTGTTCTTTGTGGAGGGCTTGTGGAGCTTATAAACTCGGGATTTGAAACGCTTGTAGCTGCAGGTTACCAGCCTGAGATAGCATATTTTGAATGCTTACACGAAGTAAAACTTATTGTAGACTTAATATTTGAAGGCGGATTCGGCAAGATGAATTATTCAGTTTCCGATACTGCAGAATACGGCGAATATGTAAGCGGAAAAAGAATAATAACCGATTCTACTAGAGAAGAAATGAAAAAAGTTTTGACTGATATTCAGTCTGGTAAATTTGCAGATAAGTGGCTTGAAGAAAACAAAACAGGAAGAACTTTCTTCAAAAAAGAAAGAAAAGAAGTAAGCGAGAGATTGATTGAAAAAGTTGGAGAGAGATTGCGCTCCAAAATGTCGTGGATTAAAAAATAACTTCATTTTTTGAGATTATATGAGGTCGTTATGCCGCTCCTATTTAAAAATGCCCGGTTGAAGATTGAAATGCACGAGTTATATCAGAAGCAGAGATAGAGATTTGCTTTTGCTGTGTTTCATCGGAGCGGCAGGCATCATTGTTATTTGTTTGTTGTTGTCATTTCCGCGTCGGATGCGGAGCCTGCCGTTATGGTTGTTTTTAATCGGTGTAGATATTGAAATGAGTTTCGGAGCGCTCACCGACTCGTCTCCTATCGTCAGATATACTGCTCTGGTTCCCCGGTAAAAACTTTAGAAACAGTTCTATGCGGCGGAATCTTTCCCCCTATAAAAAAGTTATCATTGACTACGAACTTGTTCCCGAATTATATTTTGTCTTTTTCCGTTAGTTTTCGGTAGCTGTTGTTCGTTATTATCAAATTTTGTGGTATATCATGAAAATTGCAGCAATATGTTTTGTAAAACTTGATATCAGGGTGAAATTTTGTTAGGAAAGTTTTTTAAATTGTTTGTTATATCGGTAATCGTGGGGGCAGCTTTTTATTTTGCTTTTAATATGATTATGAGTGCTTTAGTTCATAATAAAAAAGAAGTTGTGCTGCCGAATATAGTCGGAAAAAGTATTTATGACGCCACAGAAGAACTCTCAAAAGCTGGATTTGGTATTAACAAAGACGGTGAAGAATTCAATCAAAATGTGCCTGCCGGAATAGTTTTGCGGCAAAACCCTCCTGCAGGAATGAATGTAAGAGAAGGAAGACTAATTAAAGTGACGATAAGCCAGGGAGGGGAAATGATTTATGTCCCCAATCTTGTTGGGCAGACTGTCCGCGCTGCGGATATTTCTTTGAAATATTCAACTTTGGTTATGGGCGAAGTCTCAAAAAAATATTCCTTTACGGTAAAAAAAGGGACGGTTCTTTCACAGGATATTGTGGCTGGATATTCAGTGGATAAAGATTCTGTTGTAAATATTGTTGTTTCGGACGGTCCTCCGCCCGAAGGAATTGTTCTTATGCCGGACTTTGTAAATAAAAATCTTGAAGAAGCGGCGACGTGGTCGTCGCAGTATGGTATAGCTTTAAATGTGACAGGCGGAAATATTTCAGGTGTTAAAACGAATACCGTTGTAAGGCAGGTGCCGGAAGCCGATACTGATGTGACGGATTGGAAAAGCGTCAGCTTGTGGTTGAGCGGTTCTATATAGCGGGATTATGACCATAGTATTACAGTGAATATCATTGGATTTGGGATGAAAAAAATGAAAAAAGTTATTATTGCTCCATCAATTCTGTCCGCGGATTTTGCGGCGTTAAAATATGACGTAAAAATGATAGAAGAGGCTGGAGTAGAGTGGGTTCATATTGATGTAATGGACGGACACTTCGTACCAAACATTACCGTAGGTCCTGTAGTTGTGAAGTCCTTAAGAAAAGAGACTAAATTATTTTTTGATGTGCATCTTATGATAGCAAATCCAGAAAAATACTGGCGAGAATTTAAGGAAGCAGGTGCGGATTTAATAACTTTTCACAATGAGGTTTCGGCTGAAAAAAATAAACTTGTAGAAGATATAAAATCGTCGGGTATTAAAGCGGGAATATCAATAAAGCCCGAAACGTCTGTTTCTGAAATAGAAACTTTACTTCCTTATCTTGATTTGGTTTTGGTTATGACAGTTGAGCCGGGTTTCGGCGGACAATCTTTTATGGAAAATATGATTCCCAAAATTAAGAGTTTGAGAAAAATAATTGATGAAAATAATTATGATTGTCTTATAGAAGTTGACGGCGGGATAGATTCTCGTATCGCTTCAATCTGCGTCGACGCCGGTGCGGACGCATTGGTTAGCGGCAGCTACATTTTTGCAGCTAAAAATCCTACTGAAGCCGTTAAATCTCTTTTTGTATGAAAAAAATTACTATTTTATTCTTTTCGCTATTTATGCTTTTTTTTGCTACTTATTCGCATGCAGCAAAAAAAGCCGCCGTTTTGCGAAAAGTTATTAATGTAATTGTCGACGGAGAATCTGTCACAGGCGTGAACATTTACAAAATATCCAGTCGGACAAACTATTTTTCCGTGAAAGAAGTTGCCAAAATCTATAATGCGACGCTTGAATGGAAGCCGGTAAGTTCGCGGGTAACTATGTATTTGAATGGCAAGAAAATAGATATTAAAGCAGATAGCACTGAAGTTGTTTTTAACAAGAAATCAAAAAGAATGTCTCTTCCCTCAAGACTGATAAGAAGAGAGATATATATTTCGCCAGAAATTCTTAAATCAAAAGAGTTTGCAGAAATTGCAGAAGCTGATACCGAATGGAATCCTTCATCTTTGGTGCTGAATGTAACGCATCGTACAAATATTTCCGCCGTAAGGTATTTTACGAGACCCGAAAGCACGCAAGTGCTTATACAGCTTGAGGAACCTTTATCCTATACCGTTTCAAAAACGGCTAAATCTATAATTTTGAAAATATTGAGGGGACAGGTTCAACGCGATTTTTTAAGCGTAAAAAACGGAATTATCAGAGATATTGTTTACGATACGGAAGGACGATATGCCATAATAAAAATTAATCTTCAGCAAATACCTAAACTTGTTAAAACGTCAATGCTTTCAAAACCTGATAGAATATCCGTCGATATTGTGCATTCTAAAAAAATTGATATTTTAGGGAAAGACACTGTAACTCCCGCTCGGGAAGAAGAACGTGTGGCGCCGAACGATAGCTTGAAAGAGATTGATTTAACCCCGCCTGAAAAATACGGACAGTCGCAGATAAGCGAAATTATATCGGTGATTAAAAATGATGAGAACAATAAAGACCTTGAAAAAGTGCCTGTTGCGAAATTTGAAAGCAAGAATATAATTGACGACAGTTTTACAATAGTTGACGATACTGCGCCTATTGTAGATATTGTGCCTTCTAACCATGAAAACAAGAAAAAATCTTATTGTGAACGTAAAAGAGTTATAGTTCTTGACGCTGGACACGGCGGACAAGATCCGGGCGCTATAGGACCAAACGGCACAAAGGAAAAAGATATAAATCTTGAGATAGTTTACGAACTTAAAGCAATTTTTGACAGAGATGATAATTATGAAGTAATTCTTACGAGAAAGGACGACACTTTTATTCCTCTTGCTGAAAGGACGAATATAGCAAATCAATGTAACGCGGATTTATTTATATCCGTACATTGCAATGCAACTTTTGACAGAAATGTGAACGGTTTTGAGATTTATTCCTTATCGGAGAAAGCTACTGATTCTGAAGCTGCCGCAACGGCGCTTCTTGAAAATTCCGTTTTGGAATTAGAGAAAAAGTCCAGTAAACAATATACTCCGCTTCAGAATGTAATGTGGTCTATGGCTGTTACCGAATATATAAACGAGTCTTCAGAATTAGGCGGTTTTATATCTGCTGAGACGACTAACAGACTTAAAATACCTAATAAAGGCGTAAAACAAGCAAGTTTTTATGTATTGAGAGGATCGCAAATGCCTGCAGTGCTTGTGGAAAGTGCTTTTATAAGCAATTATGCGCAGGAAGCAAAGTTTTCTTCAAAAAAGTTCCGCGCGGCGGTGGCTGATTCTGTATATGAGGGAGTAGTAAAATACTATGCAAGTAAGGACAAAAAACAGAACAGTAAATAACCGTCCCATAGGAATTTTCGATTCTGGATTTGGCGGACTTACCGTGATGTCTGCGATAGTCGAAGCGCTTCCTTCGGAAAGTCTTATTTATTTTGGAGATACTGCTCATGTGCCTTACGGATCAAAATCAAAAGATATCGTGATCAAATATTCAAAAGAAATAACTTCTTTTTTAATGAAATTTAAAGTGAAATTGATTGTGGTAGCGTGCAATACAGCGTCTGCTTTTGCATTGTCTACTTTAAGAAAAACTTTGAAAGTGCCTGTAATAGGCGTGATAGAGCCGGGTTCAAAAGCCGCGATATACGCGTCAAAAAATAGAAAAATAGGAGTTATAGGGACAGAAGGAACTATAAATAGCGAATCTTATGTGAGAGAGATAAACAGAATTTCCAGATATGAAGTGTATCAGCAAGCATGCCCTCTGTTTGTTCCTCTTGTGGAAGAGGGATGGAACAGCGGAGAAATTGCGGACAGTATAGTGAAAAAATACATAAAGCCTCTTTTAGATAAAAAAATCGATACTTTAGTTTTGGGTTGCACGCATTATCCGCTTCTAAGAGAAACTTTGAAAAAAAATGTAGGAAGAGGCATTGCTCTTATAGATTCAGCAAAAGCTACGGCACAGGAAGTTAAAAGTATTTTAGAAGAAGCATGTCTTCTTGCGGATTTAAAAAGTAGAAAATTTTTAAAATTTTACGTAAGTGACAATCCCAAAAAATTTCAGGCAATAGGTAGTCGGTTTTTTTCTAAAGAAATGCCCAGTGTTAAAAAAATAAAAATGATCAGCTAAACGGAGTAAAGATGGAATATAAACTTTCGGTTACAAGAAGCTTTTCTTCAGCACATTGTCTAAGAGAGTATAAAGGCAAATGTGAAAATTTGCATGGGCATAACTGGAAAATAAGAGCTGCTTTTTATGGCACGAAGCTTGACGATACAGGTATGCTGATGGATTTTGCTGATATTAAGGCGCATCTTGATAAAATTGTTGCCTATTTAGATCATAAATTTTTGAATGAAATCGGTCCTTTTGACAGAGTCAATCCGACAGCGGAAAATATCGCTGCTTTTATTTTAGTGCAGCTTAAGAACGTTAAAACGGAAAACGCAAGGGTTTGCGAAGTGGAAGTCTGGGAAAGCGAGTCGTCGTCCGCAATTGTGAGCGTGTAACGGTTTCAATAGTTGCGGTAACGGTTGTGCCGTCGGTAGAAAAGAAGCTGGCGGTGTAAAAGCAGGAAATTTGCCGTTTGAAGGTGACAAAAAAAATGCGTTGACATATGAAGAGGGAACGAATCGGGTTGGGGCGGCGGTTTTTGAGACAGATAAGTTGACGAAAGGCGCGAGTGTTTCAGAATGATTTGGCAAAAGCTAATGTAAAGGATTATGAAAACGGTGTGAATACCTGCGCTGGAAATGCTTATAATGTTAGATTAAACAAATTATGAATTAAAAGGTTTCTTTGGGGGTATTGAAAAAAGTAAGCGGCAGCGGCGAGCAAAAACCGAATATTTATGGCTTTTTGGCTCGCTCAAGATGACATTATTGGTATGCTCAAAAGGATTTAAAATGAAAATGGAAAAACGAGCGATAATTTTATTTTCAAGCGGACTGGATTCGACAACAGTTTTATATTATGCAATGTCAAAAGGATATAAATGCAGCTGCTTAATATTCGATTATGGACAAAAACATAAAAAAGAAATCTTCTCTGCCGTCAAAATTGCAGATTCTGCCAAAGCGGAGTATTCCGTTATAAAAATAAGTTTGCCGTGGTCTAACGATGCGTTGACAAGCAAAAACAAAGAAGTTCCAGTTCATAAGCATTTGACAAAGACGGTTCCTTCTACTTACGTTCCGGGAAGGAACACTCTGTTTTTATCTTATGCGCTATCCTTTGCGCAGTCTATAAATGTGCGAGCAATTTTTATAGGCGTCAATTCTGTAGATTTTTCAAATTACCCTGACTGCACGCCGAAATTTATAGAAGCATACAACAATGTTTTAAAAGTTCTTAAAACGAAAATAGTCATTCATGCGCCGCTTCTAAATTTAAACAAGGCGCAGATAATAAAACTGGGTACAAAATTAAATGTTCCTTATAAAGATACGTGGACTTGTTATAATGGCTGTGAAAAACCATGTATGGAATGCGATTCGTGCAAGCTGAGAGCGAAAGGTTTTAAAGAAGCGGGAATAAATGACCCTGCTCTTGACTGAAATACAGTCGCCGATTTATGAAGTTTTTTTTTCGTTTCAGGGCGAAGGTTTATATACGGGATTTCCGCAGATTTTTGTGCGGTTTGCGGGATGTAATATTAAATGCGGTTACTGTGATACTTCTTATTCGGCGACAATATCTGAGAAAACGAAATATTATGCCGCGGATGAACTTGTTGCTGCAATTTGCGAATTGTATAGAAATAATAAAAAGAATTTTGTTTTTGGAAAACCGTCTATTGCTTTAACAGGCGGAGAGCCTTTAATGTATGTTGATTTTTTAGAAGTATTGCTTCCGGAATTGAAGGAAAAAGGATTTAGCATTTATCTTGAAACTAACGGGACTCTGCCTCATAAATTAACAAGAATCATAAAATTTTGCGATACAGTTTCTATGGATTTTAAATTTGCTTCCGAATGTAAGAGAAGTTTCTGGAAAGAACACGAGAATTTTTTGAAGACCGCAAAAAACAAGGCTTCAGACGAAGTATTTGTTAAATGCGTTATAACTGAGAATACAAACATTTCTGAAATAAAAAAGTCGGCGAATATAATAAAAGACATTTCAAAAGAAAGTCCACTCATTTTACAGCCGTCAATCGATAAAAATGTTCCCGCAATACAAAATTTGTATAAGTTTTATGTCGCGGCGAAAAAAATTATTCCTAATGTGTATCTCATGGCACAGATGCATAAAGTTTATAAGATTAGATAAGTCTTAACAGCGGAGAAAGGCGGAAATCCGCCGACATTATTGTAAAAGACGGATTAACGGAGTTATAGTAAGATCCCAAGAAGTTCCCCCAAAAAATGAAAAGCTTGATGTTTCGAGGATTTTAATCCGGTAAGAACATTTTTAAACGTTTTTATAATTGTCGCAAGACTTTGACACTAGTGGAAAATAGCAAAAGATGTTTTTTGCATGGAAAATGAAAAAATCTATTAAGATCTGCTGACAAGATGTCTCGCTTGGGCAATGTTCTGCCAATACCTGCGTCTGTGCTGAGAGAGTGGTTTTATCAATAGTCCGATGGAAAATACAAAGGAAGAGAAAAGAGGTCGGAGAGTTGAAAAAATCAGATACGGAATAGTTGACAAAAGTCGGTTTGATTTTATATAATAAGCAGTTGTAACGTCAGAGTGCTAAAATAGAAAAATATATAGATAAATAAAAATTTAAGGAGGAAGTAAAATGATAATACCATTAGGAGAGAAAGTCTTAGTTAAGCCGATGGAAGCCAAAGAGGTGAAGAAGGGAGGTATTATTATTCCTGATACCGCAAAGGAAAAACCTCAAGAAGGCGAGATTATTGCGGTAGGAACCGGCAAAAAAACTGATGACGGGAAAGTAATAGCTTTAGATGTGAAAGCAGGCGATAAAGTGCTTTTTGGAAAATATTCTGGAACTGAAGTTAAAATTGACGATGTGGAATACCTTATAATGTCGCAGGACGATATTTTAGGAATAGTCAGATAGTCAAAAACTTAGGGATAATTTAGCAACACATAAAATAAATGAGGAGAAAATAATATGGCAAAACAGTTGATTTATGGCGATGAAGCTCGTAAAGCTATGAAAAGCGGTGTTGATAAACTTGCGAATGCGGTAAAGATAACGCTTGGACCTAAAGGCAGATATGTTGTCTTGGATAAAAAATTTGGCGCGCCGACTATCACAAATGACGGCGTGACAATTGCAAAAGAAATTGAACTTGAAGATCCTTTTGAAAATATGGGCGCTCAGCTTGTAAAAGAAGTTGCTTCAAAAACCAACGATATAGCGGGAGATGGAACGACAACCGCTACAGTTTTGGCACAGTCTTTAATAAACGAGGGACTTAAGAATATCACTGCTGGTGCAAACGCAAATCATATAAAGAAAGGCATTGAGAAAGCTGTAGCCGCGGTTATTGGCGAGATTAAAAAAATTGCAAAACAGGTAAAAAATAAAGAAGAAATAGCTCAGGTTGCTTCAATTTCGGCAAGTGACAAAGAAATCGGAAATTTGATTGCCGACGCGATGGAAAAAGTAGGGAAAGACGGCGTTATAACCGTCGAAGAGGGAAAATCTTCAGAAACTACTCTCGACGTTGTGGAAGGAATGCAATTTGACAGGGGCTACAGTTCGCATTATTTTGTGACTGATACTGAAAGAATGCAGGGCGTTTTGGAAGATCCTTATATAATAATTACCGATAAAAAAGTAAGTTCGATGCAGGAGATACTTCCTTTGCTTGAAAAAGTTATACAGACCGGCAAGTCTTTTATTGTTATTGCGGAAGATATAGAAGGGGAAGCTCTTGCGACTTTGGTTCTTAACAAGATTCGAGGAACTCTTAAAGTTATAGCTGTAAAGGCTCCGGGTTTTGGCGATAGGAGAAAAGAAATGCTTCAGGATATAGCAATTCTCACAGGCGGAACGGTTATCACTGAAGAAACCGGTTTAAAGTTTGACAAAGCTACGATAGATCTTCTCGGACAGGCGAAAAGAGTTGTTGTCGATAAAGAAAATACGACGATAGTTTCAGGTCTTGGCGATAAGAAAGAAATAGAAGCGAGAATAGCTCAGATCCGCAAACAGATTGAGGATACAAAGTCGGATTATGATAAAGAAAAACTTCAGGAAAGACTTGCAAAACTGGTCGGCGGTGTTGCGGTTGTAAACGTGGGAGCTGCGACTGAAGTAGAAATGAAAACAAGGAAATTTAAAGTTGAAGACGCTTTAAATGCAACAAGAGCTGGCGTTGAAGAAGGTATTGTTGCCGGTGGCGGAGTAGCTCTTCTTAAAACGCAGGCTGTTTTAAAACAAGTTAAAGCTTTAGATTCTGATGAAAGAACAGGCATTGAGATAGTTCTTAAAGCCCTTGAAGGACCTATAAGAATGATAGTTGAAAATGCTGGTCTTGAAGCTTCTATCGTAGTTGATAAGGTTAAAAATTCAAGTGATGCCGCTTTTGGCTACAATGCAGATAGCAACGAATATGTTGATATGATAAAAGCTGGTATTGTTGATCCTGCAAAAGTAACTAGAACGGCGTTAGAGAATGCCGCTTCGATAGCAGGGCTTATTCTTACAACTGAAACGTTGGTGACTGACATTCCTGAAAAATCTCCAAAACTGCCTATGGGCGGCGGGATGCCTCCTATGCCTGAATATTAAGATAGAGATATTTATTGGAATAAACAAACAGCCTCCGGATTTTTGTCTGGAGGCTGCTTTTATTAAGCGACTCATATTTGTCGTCGGCAAATAATAAATATATAATTTATCCGTCGGATACAAAACGTTAGTATTTCTTAACGATATATAATTATTCTTGAATATGTTTTTTATTTTATTTTCGCCCTGCTGCTTTTCAATCTAAGATATTCAAATTCAACTAAATCTATTGCTCCTCAATTGTTTTGAACTCCTTATATTTTTGACGGTATAACTCAATACTTATATTTTGCATTTTTACTGTGTTATTTGATGATTTCAACACTGTGTCTTTATTGCAAAATGATAATTTTTGATTGTTATCTTTTATTTCGGTTGCACGTTTGATGAGGATTATCGTATTTTGCATTGTGCGAGATTTAATTCTTCGTTTACAATTTTCATTTTAACGACAATAGGATGGAAGAAGAGGTGTAATTGTTTTTGAAATCTCTTCTTTTGAAGCAACAGTGATTTCTTTAAGCCTGTTGTGTATGCGATTTTATTAATTTCTCAGTTTGTTTTGGAGTTTGCAGTTTAAAAAGCGAACGGCAGTGATGACATAACGGCAGCTTTGTTCATAAACGTTGTGGTTATTTTGCTCTTGGGTGTGCCTTCTGGTAAACTTTTTTCAGGCTTTCTATTGTCACGTGCGTGTAAATTTGCGTTGTAGAAAGATTTTTATGTCCTAACATTTCCTGAATGCTTCTCAGGTCGCCGCCTCTGTCAAGAATGTGCGTCGCAAATGTGTGCCTTAAAGTATGCGGGCTTACTTTTTTTGTAAAACCTGCTTTAACAAAATATCTGTGTAAAATTCTTCTGGCGGTTCTTTGGTTAAGTCTTTTGTTGTGGTCGCTTAAAAATACTGGTGATTCTATATCGCAAGGGAGACCGGAATTGCGTCGTGCGTTTATATAATCTCTTATCGCGTAAAGACAGATGTTCCCCATCGGCACGATTCTTTCTTTATTTCCTTTGCCTTTTACGGTGACGATGTTTGATATAAAGTCTATATTTTTTAAATTTAAACTTACTAGCTCTTCAATTCTCAGACCGCATGAGTAAAGAAGTTCTATCATTGCTTTATCGCGCAGTTTTATGTCAGGCAGATTTAAAAGCGCTTGTGTTTCATTTTCAGTTAAAAACGATGGAACTTTTTTATCTTTTTTCAGTCCGACTGTCATGCTTTCTATGGGATTTTCTTCAATAATTTTGTTGATTATTAAAAATTTGTAGAAGGTGCGCAGTGCCGCGAATTTTCTTGCAAGCGTTGCTTTGCCTAATTTCTTATTATTGAGTTCTTCAAGAAATTTTCTTATGTCGTATTTGTCGGCATGGCAAAAATTTAACTGTTTTTTCTTCAGAAAGAGAGCAAAGTCAAGAATATCTCTTATGTAAGCTCTTAAAGTGTGCGGAGAGAAATTCCGCTCGGCTTTAAGGTACTTTTCAAAAGAATCTATTTGTTTGCTGTTTTCTTTTCCGGAGACTTCACCGTCTTGTCTGTTTTGATCCATTGTAAATTCCTGCATTTAGGGAATGCCGAACAAGTGAGAAAGTGTCCTCTTTTTCCTATTCTTTTAAGCATTTCCGAACCGCATTTATTGCATTTTATATCCGTATGCTTGGGTTCGGGCATGATTATCTTGTTTCCGTTCTCATCAATGTTATATTTGGTTTTGCATTCCGGATAATTTTTACATGAGAGATATTGTTTTCCCATAAATCCCGCTTTTTTAATAAGCGGACTACCGCATTTGTCGCATTTCATATCTGTTTCTTGAGGAGCTTCGGCGACTTGGCCATTTTTATCTAAAGACAATGTCGCATTACATTCGGGATACCCGGAACATCCTAGAAATCGTACTCTTCTGGAATATCTTACAACCATATTTTTTCCGCATTTAGGGCATATTTCCGAACTCTGCTGTACCGGAACTTTTTGTCTTTGCAAATTTTTTTCCGCTTCGTTTAAATCTTTTTCAAACGGCGTATAGAAATCTTTTAGAACGTTTTGCCAAATAGCTTTATCTTCCGCGATTTCGTCGAGCTTTTCTTCAATGTCTGCCGTGAACTCAACGTTGATTATATTTCCAAAGTGTTGTTTTAAAACGTTGTTTACGACTATGCCGAGATCCGTAGGAGTAAATTTTTTGTTGTCGAGACGCACGTATATTCTGTCTAGGATAGTTTTAATCGTGGGGGCGTAAGTAGATGGTCTTCCTATACCGTGTTCTTCAAGAGCTTTAATTAAACTCGCTTCGTTATAGCGTGGCGGCGGTTCCGTGAAATGCTGACATGGAAGCAACTGTAGAAGATTTAATTCCTCACCGCTTTTTAAAGAAGGAAGCTTTGTCTCCTTTCCATCGTCGTCTATATTATAGGCTTTCAAAAATCCGTCAAACAGTAATGTACTCCCAAACGCCTTAAACAAATAATCTTTTGCCGAGATTTCCGCTGTTACAGTATTGTAAATCGCGTCTGCCATCTGGCTTGCCAAAAATCTTTTCCATATTAAACTGTAAAGTTTGAATTCATCCTCAGATAAATGTTGTTTTATCTCAGACGGTATCCTGTTTGGAGAAGTAGGTCTTATCGCTTCGTGCGCTTCTTGCGCTCCTTTGATTTTTGTTTTATAAACTCTTGGTGTTTTGGGAAGAAAATCGTTTCCGTAAGAAGACTCTATAAATTTTAATGTCTCGTTCTGGACGCTTTTTGCGATATTTAAAGAGTCGGTTCTCATATAGGTTATAAGTCCGACGTTCGTGCTGTCGCCTATATTGATGCCTTCGTACAATTTCTGCGCGACAAACATTGTTTTTGAGACTGGAAACCCAAGTCTTCTTGAAGCGTCCTGCTGTAGTGTCGAAGTGATATAAGGCGCGTAAGGGGAGCGTTTGCGCTGTTTTGTGTCGACCAACTTTACGATGTATTTTGCGCCTTCAAGCTCTTTCAATATTTCGTCGGACTGTTCTTTGTTTTTTATTGAGAGTTTTTCAAACTTGATGTCGTTTTTTGAAAAAAGTTGTGCTTTAAAAGGCAGCGTGTTCTTTTCAAGTTTTGACAGTTCTGCTTCGATGCTCCAATATTCTACCGGAATAAACTTTTTAATTTCTTCTTCTCTGTTGCATATAATCATTACGGCTACGGATTGCACTCTTCCCGCTGAGAGTCCGCGTTTTACTTTTTTCCATAAGAGCGGGGAAAGTTTGTATCCTACAAGTCTGTCTAAAATTCTTCGTGTTTGCTGGCTGTTTACAAGCTCCATATCCAGTCCTCTCGGATGTTTTACGGCGTCAAGAATTGCTTCAGTCGTAATCTCGTGAAACGTTATTCTTGAAATTTTAGGATCCGGAAGTTTTAATGCTTCTTTTAAGTGCCATGCAATGGCTTCCCCTTCGCGGTCGAAATCAGTGGCAAGGTAAATTTTGTCGGAATTTTCAGCTTCTTTTTTTAGGTTTGATATAAGTTTTCTGGCTTTTGCTATGTTTTTATATGTTGGTTTGAAATTGTCTTCAATGTCAATACCGAGTTTGCTTTTAGGCAGATCTCTTATATGTCCGTAAGAGCTTTTTACGGTAAAGTCTTTGCCTAAAATTTTTGATATTGTTTTTTCTTTTGCAGGCGATTCCACTATAACTAAATATTTTGACATTATTTTCTTCCTTTCTTTTTCAATACACTCTTACGTATATTTGTCCCGGAGTTGTTTTTATAAGTCCGTTTATTTCAAGCTTTAAAAGCACCGCCGCCATTTCTGAAATCCCGATATTTAATTTTTGGGCGATTAAATCCGGCGGCAGTCCCATGCTATCGTTTTCTATCAGAGTAAGAACTTCCGATTCGAGTTTGTCGAGAACGGGGAGTTTGGTTGTTTTTGCAGTTTTGTCTTTTGGAATCCATCCGAGCTGATCTGCCATATCATGCGGACTTAACGCGATAAAAGCGCCGCTTTGTATGAGTTCGTTTGTTCCTTTTGATACGCTTGAATATATGTTTCCCGGAATTGCAAAAACATCTTTTCCGTATTCAGCGCAGAATCTTGCCGTTATTAGAGCTCCGCTTCCAAGCGCCGCTTCTGTAATCAGTGTTGTTCTGGAAAATCCGGCGATTATTCTGTTTCTTCTAGGAAAAGTTCCCCTGTCAGGCTGTTTATGAAGCGGGAATTCGCTTATAACTGCGCCGTATTGTGAAATCTTTTCCTGTAATTTTGCATTTTCGGGTGGATAGTTTGTGAGCAATCCGTTCCCTAAAACGGCTACGGTTCTTGATTTATTTTCTAAAGCTGCAATATGGGCTTGACTATCGACGCCTCTTGCCAGTCCTGAAATGATTGTTATTCCTTTTTTTGCGAAATAAGATGCAAACTCTGACGTAACTGTTTTTCCATAATTGCTTATTCTTCTTGAACCGACTATTGATATGGAGTCAAAATCTTTTTCTAAAATGCTGCCTTTAATATAGAGAACAAGCGGCTTGTCTACAAGCTCTTTTAACGGTTTTGGATAATCGCTGTTGTTGTAAAAAACGATTTTTATATTGTTTTTTATTGCGGTTTCAAATTCTTTTTCAGCTTTATTGGAATTTGAAGAGTTAAGAACTGCGTCTGCTATTGTCGGACCTATGCCATCAACCGACACGATATCTCTTTTAGACGCTTTAAGGATTGACTCTGTATCGCCGAATCTTTCAAGCAGTCTGAAAAATCTTACCGTGCCTATATCCGCTGCCAAAAGGAGCTTAAATAAAGACAAATCTTTTTCATTCATTTAGTGGTTATTGTAAACAAATTATTAAAAAATTGTCAAAATTCGAGTAAATCCTGCGCACCGCTTAAAAAAAACAAAAAATCCGATTGCTCTGCCGATCCGCCTCTTCATCTGTTTTTATCCATTGTCGCTATGATAGACGCTCTTTTTTTTAGTTGACCTACGGCTCGAAAAAATTATAAAATCAAAAAAAATTACTTTTGAATATACTGCGCGGATATTTTGGCGCAGAAGCGAACGCGAGCGCTCTAAAATCGTTATCGACGGCAAATATTTGTAACTGTTTTTGTTTGACATGAGATGTGTTCCTTGAAAACGGCGGCTGCACAGCTGTTATAAATCGAGTTTCAATAGTATATTCGGTATCGCAGCTTAAGTTGGAATTTGAAAAACTTCTTACGCGTTCTAAAACAAGCGGCTGATAATTCTTGGGATTATAATAAAAATTATGAGGCGGTGCCGGGAAAGTTTGCGAAATTTCCGTTGGGCGGAATTTGGAGAGGAGGGGGTAAGTTAACGACGCTGAATGGGAGTGCTATATATGCCAACATATCGTAAAATGAATGGCGTTTTATACATAGTTCCGACTCCAATAGGAAATCTTGAAGATATAACTTTAAGAGCTTTAAAAACGCTCAGAGATTGTGATTTGATTGCCTGTGAGGATACAAGGCAGAGTTTAAAGCTTTTATCGCATTTTGAGATTTCAAAACCTTTGGTGAGTTTTTATTCCTATAACGAACGCCGCAGGCTTGGACGGATACTTAACGAGTTGTCAGAGGGGAAAAAAGTTGCTCTCATTTCAGATGCAGGAACTCCGGGTATTTCTGACCCTGGATATGTTTTAATTAGAGAGGCTTTGGAAAAAGGCATAAAAACTGAAATTTTGCCGGGAGCGAGCGCAGTAACAACCGCTCTTGTAGGTTCCGGCCTTCCATCGGACGGTTTTATATTTTGCGGATTTTTAAAAAGGAAGCCCGGCAAGATTAGAAAAGAGTTGTCCGAGCTTTTAAATTTAGAAAAAACTATAGTTTTTTATGAGTCTCCGCGCAGAATACTCAAAACTATTGAAATATGTTTGGATGTGTTTGGCGAAGATGCTAAAATTTGTCTGGCAAGAGAAATGACGAAAAAGTTTGAAGAGTTTATAAGAGGAACAGTTAAAGAAGTTTCAGAAAATATTAAGATGAAACGCAATTTGGTGGGTGAGTTTGTAATTTTGATATATCCGGAAAGTAAAATGCGGAAAGCGGAGTTTCAATAGTGTGCAAAGTCGCTGTTGCGGATAGATTTGTTTTGAAAATTATTTTCAAACATTCGTAATTATTGTAAAATCGGGGAAAAGAATGGTTAAAGCAGGAATTGTAGGTATAACAGGATACACAGGAGAAGAGCTTTTAAAAATTCTTTTAAACCATCCGGATGTGAAAATAACCGGGCTTTTCGGCAGAAGTTCTTCTGAAGAAAGACATTTAAAGGATGTGTATCCGCGTTTTAGCCACTTGGATTTGAGAGTCGAAGCTTTAGACGTGAAAAAAGTCGCCGACAAATGCGATGTGGTTTTTCTTGCGCTGCCGCATGCTGTTGCTTTTGAAATTGTTCCGCATCTTATTGATGCCGGAGTTAAAGTTATAGATTTATCTGCGGATTTTAGGTTGAGCAAGCCGGAAGTTTACGAAAAGTGGTATAATATAAAACATACTGCAAAAGAATACATCAAGAAAGCTGTTTACGGATTGTCGGAACTGAATGCTGAGAAAATAAAAAAGGCTTTGCTTATTGCAAATCCCGGCTGCTATCCTACAACGGTTATTTTAGGCTGTGCGCCAGCCGTAAAAAACGATTTTATAAACCTGAAAGGAATAGTTATAGATTCAAAAAGCGGTATCTCCGGAGCCGGTAGAAAAAGTGCGCAAGCATATTTTAAAGATGAACATCCTAATTTTAGAGCCTACAAAATTGCAGGCGGACACAGGCATATTCCTGAGATAGAACAGGAACTCTCGGTTTTGTCGGGAGAAGCCGTAACTATAAGTTTTACTCCGCATATTATTCCCGTTGAAAGAGGCATGCTTTCAACGATTTATGTAAGTATGAAAAAGCATGTTCCGATATCTGCAATCCTTGAGAAATATAGAGAATTTTACGGCGGTAGGCAATTTGTAAAAATTCTCGATGAGGGTGTGATGCCGGGAATAAAAGATGTTTCAAATACGAATTATTGTGAAATAAGTATTAAAGTTGACGAGAGAACAGATAGACTTGTCGTAGTTTCGGTTATAGACAATTTAGTCAAAGGCGCATCGGGACAGGCGGTACAGAATATGAATATTATGTTCGGCTTACCCGAGACCGTAGGATTATAGACGGTTTGAATATGCGCCGTAAAGTTTGACTGCAAGGAGAAATTAAAGACAATGCTTCCAAAAGGTTTTAAAGTCGGAGGAATACGCAGCGGCTTATCAAAAAATGAAGGAAAAAAAGATTTAGCTCTTTTTATTTCCGAATCGCCTGCACATGCTGCCGGTATGTTTACAAAAAACATTGTAAAAGCCGCACCGGTTCTTACGGATATTGAAAGATTGGAAAAAGGCGGCAAGTTTTCAGGTATTATAGCGAATTCGGGGTGTGCAAATGCATGTACCGGTGACAAAGGGAAAAAAGATGCTGAGAATATGTGTTCAATAGTAGAAAAATCTTTTGATTTTGAGAGCGGTTCTGTTTTGTGTGCTTCGACTGGCGTTATAGGACAATACTTAAGTATTTCCGGGGACGACTTTGAAAAGAACGTCGATATGTTAAAAAATAATATCGGCGTATCTTCTGAAAATGAAGATGAGGCTGTTCTTGCAATAATGACTACGGATACTTTTATAAAAAAAACGAGCAGAAAAATTGAAGTCAAAAATGGCGAAATTAAAATCTGGGGCTGTGTGAAAGGCGCGGGTATGATACACCCAGATATGCAGGGACTTCACGCTACAATGCTCTCGTTTATTTTAACTGATGCTGAAATTGAGAGTAAAACTCTTCAGAAAATATTGGAAAATTCTGCGGATAAATCTTTTCACTGCGTATCTGTTGACGGAGATACGTCAACTAACGATACTTTAATAGTTTTGGCTAATGGGCATAGCGGTACGGGGAAATTATCCGAAGCGGATTTAGAAAAATTTATAGAAGCGTTTGACGATATTACTCTTGAACTTGCAAAATCTGTTGCAAAAGACGGCGAGGGTGCGACAAAGTTTATTGAAATTGAAGTTAAAAATGCTGAAATCGAAAACGATGCGAAGCTTATAGCTTCGACAATAGCGACATCGCCGCTTCTTAAAACGGCGATTTTCGGCGCGGATGCAAACTGGGGTAGGGTTATCGCCGCTGCAGGCAGAGCGGGTGTAAAATTTGACTTCAATAAAGTTGACATATATATAGGCGGCATACATACTTTTAAAAACGGCATTGCGTTAAATTTTTCTGAAGAAGAGGCAAAAAAATCTTTACTTAAAAAAGAAGTCAAGATTGTTGTAGATTTAAAAGCGGGTGAAAAAAGCAGTAAGTATTATACGTGCGACTTTTCATATGATTATGTTAAAATAAACGGCGACTACAGAAGCTGAAGAGCGAAATGAAAATTGAAATGCGAGCGCAGTCGCCGAAAAAGTGTTTTTCTGGTTATTTTCATCCGATTGAGGGTGCTGGCTGTTTAAAGACTGTATCTTTTTTTAGAATGGCAATTTTTTTAATTGTTCTCGTCCGACAAGTGTTGACTGTCCATCCTTTAGAGTAAGGCAAATATATGACTTTGAAGATTTCATCGAGAAACAAAAAAGTGCATAAAAAGACGGCCGAGATCATAAAAAGCGGCGGAATAGCGATTATCCCCACGGATACAGTTTACGGTTTTGCCGTTGACGCTTTTAATATAAAAGCACAAAAAGCGTTATGTAAGATTAAGAGCAGAAGTCAGAAAAAGCCGTTTATTCTGATGTCGCCAGATATTAAAAGCATGAAAATGTTTGTTGAAATCCCCGAAAAAGCGCTGAAAATTGCCGAGAAATTTTGGCCTGGGCAGCTCACATTGATATTTTCTACAACGGAAATGGGGAAGATTTTGTCTGGCGGCAGAAAAGATTTAGGAGTGAGAATTCCAGATAACAAGTTTGTGTTAAAACTGTTGAAAGAAACGGGTAAGCCTGTTTTTACGACTTCTGTCAATATATCGAGCGAAAAAAGTGCAAAAAATATAGACGAAACTTCAAAATTTGACGGGATAGTTGATATTGCTGTTGACGGCGGACAGTGTAAATTCTCTTTTGAATCTACAGTTATAGATATGGTAGAGTTTCCCTATACAGTTGTTCGTAAAGGCTGTTTAAATACTGATGAGATATTAAAGTTCGTATAGGATAGGATAATACAGGAGAAAAAAATGGAAAGCATAAAGAAAAGTGATGGCGAAATTTATGATATGTTGGTAAAAGAACTTGAGAGACAGAGAGAAACTATAGAGCTTATCGCTTCTGAAAATATAACTTCGCAGGCGGTCATGGAAGCGCAGGGGTCTTGCCTTACGAATAAATACGCCGAAGGATATCCGGGTAAAAGATATTACGGAGGGTGCGAGATTGTAGATATAGCGGAAACTATTGCGATAGAAAGGGCGAAAAAGCTTTTTAATGCAAAGTTTGCAAACGTGCAACCGCATTCCGGCGCGCAGGCAAATTTTGCCGTACTGCTTGCTCTTTTAAAACCCGGTGATACCGTTATGGGTCTCAATTTATTGCACGGCGGACATTTAACGCACGGCAGTCCTTTTAATGTTTCAGGCAAATGGTTTAATATTGTTTCCTATTCGGTAAACGAAAAAACAGGCTACATAGATTATAATGAAATAGAAAATCTTGCTTCGAAGCATAATCCTAAACTGATAATTAGCGGCGCGAGCGCATATTCGAGGATTTGGGATTGGGAGAAAATAAGTGAAATTGCAAAAAAAGCTGGCGCTTATCATATGTCGGATATGGCGCATTACGCGGGTTTAATAGCTGCGGGTGTTTATCCGTCGCCTGTAGAGTGTGCGGATATTACCACGACGACAACTCATAAAACGCTTCGCGGACCGCGCGGCGGTTTAATTCTCACTAATAATGAAGAGCTTGCAAGAAAAATTAATTCTGCTGTTTTTCCGGGAGAGCAAGGCGGACCTTTAATGCACGTTATAGCTGCAAAAGCTGTGGCTTTAGGCGAGGCGCTTAAGCCTGAATTTAAAGAATATCAGAGACAGGTTTTAGCTAATTCAAAGAAACTTGCCGAAACTTTAGAAAATGGGAACTTAAAAATTGTTTCCGGCGGCACCGACTCGCACGTGTTTTTGGTTGACTTAAGACCTTTAAACGTTAAAGGTAAAAACGCTCAGGATGTTTTGGGAAAAGCAGGAATAACTTTAAATAAAAACGGAATACCTTATGACCTCGAAAAGCCGGCGATAACTTCGGGAATAAGAATAGGTTCGCCCGCTGTCACCACAAGAGGCATGAAAGAGCCTGAAATGGTAAAAATAGCGGAGGCGATAATTAAAGTTCTTAAAAATATTAATAGTGAGAAAATAATTTCCGAAGTCAGACTCGACATGTTGAAATTGTGTCAAGAATTTCCTGTATATAAGGGATTGGAATATTAATCTTGTTGATTATTGGTTTATTTAGTTGATCTGTTTGTATATTTTGGGGATGTGGTGTAGCCTGGTTTAACACACTGCCCTGTCAAGGCAGAGATCGCGGGTTCAAATCCCGTCATCCCCGCATTTTCTGAGAAGATTTATTGAGAGGATGCACTTTTATTAAAAGACGGGAAAAGTTTTTAAAAGCGATTTCTATTTCTACAGTGTTCAGAAAAATCTAAAGTTTGGGAATGGTTAGTCGAACGGTGCGTTTGTGAATTTGTCCGATATGGAAAGATGGAAGTATTCTTTAGTGTGTTTGGTCGTAGGATTAAAGGACTTAAAAAGCAAGAACAAAAATATAGAACTGAGTATGTCTATTGTTGATTTTTTGAAATGTTTAGCGGATAATAACATCCGATAAGGCGGATATAGTAGATTAAATATACAATTTTTTAACATCAAGTTAACAAGTTAAATAGTGCGGGGCTAATAAAAAATTTTATAATTTATTAAATACTCATGGCGAAAAGATGAATACGGAACTGTGTAAATTAAAAAGTAAGGAGCGCATATGGAATTTTCGTCTTATACAAGTACGGCTTTGGCTGCTGCAAAAGAAGGAGCATCGGTGCTTCTTAAATACTATAACAGCGTACTTAGCGTTGAGTATAAGGGGGAAATTGATCCGGTTACCCAGGCTGACAAGAATTCGCAAAAGGCTATAATAAAAGTAATAAAAGATGTTTTTCCGCATCACGGGATTTTGGCGGAAGAAGACGGCGTAAACGAGATAAATAAAGATTACTGCTGGATTATAGATCCTCTTGACGGCACTGTAAATTTTGTACACGGCGTGCCGATATTTTGCGTTTCCGTAGGATTGAAATATAAAGACGAAATTGTTTCTGGAGTGATTTATTCTCCAGTTATGAAAGAAGTTTTTGTCTCAGAGAAAAATAAAGGGGCGTGGCTTAACGGTAAGAAAATTAAAGTCTCAGAAGTAAAAGACACTATTCGCGCTTTAGCTGTTACGGGGTTTCCTTATTACGTTAGAAAAGACGGCGTGAGAGTAATGAAAAATTTTGAAAATATAGTGCTTGAGTCTCAAGGAATAAGAAGACTCGGATCTGCTGCTTTGGATATGGCTTATGTTGCGTGTGGGCGTTTTGATTTCTTTTGGGAAGAGGGTTTAAAACCGTGGGATATAGCAGCAGGCGTTTTGATAGTGCAAGAGGCAGGCGGAAAAGTGTCAGATTATTGCGGCTCAAAGGATGTCGTGTTTAAAGATACGATGCTTGCATCAAACAGCGTTGTAATGCACGAAAAAATACTTAAAATTATCAATGGAAAAAAATAATAAAGAATATGCGTTAAAAATAATAAAAATTTTAGAGAGAAATTATGGAAATGTGAGATGCGCTCTTAATTTTTCCAACCCTTTTGAACTTCTTACAGCGACAATTTTATCCGCGCAATGCACGGATGAAAGGGTTAATAAAGTAACAAAGGATCTTTTTAAGAGATATAAAGGCGTAGAAGACTACGCGGGCGCCGATGTTTTTGAACTTGAAAATTATATAAAATCTGCGGGATTTTTCAGAAATAAAGCAAAAAATATTATTAAATCTGCGCGGTTGGTAGTAAGTAAATATAACGGAAACGTTCCGCAAACTATGGAGGAACTGCTTGATCTCAGCGGCGTTGCAAGGAAAACAGCGAACGTTGTTTTAGGCGTTGCTTTTGGAAAAGCTGAGGGTATTGCCGTTGATACCCATGTCATAAGAATTGCAAATTTACTGAAACTTACAAAGTACTGCGATCCCGTCAAGATTGAAAAAGATTTAGTAAAAATAATTCCTCAAAAATATTGGATAAAATTCTCTTTTTTGATACAAGCTTTAGGGAGAAGAATTTGCAAAGCAAGAAATCCCGCACATACGGTTTGTCCGCTAGATAAAATTTGTCCATCGCTGCATAAATAATATAGAATATTCAAGACCCATCACTGTACCTTTTATGGAAGCTCATATGAAGGTAGCTATTGCGGGCAGAGTTGCCGGTAAAATGTTTTTTTGTGTTTTAACTAGTCCGCGGGATTTAAATGGTGACAGAAAGACAAAAAGATTTTCAGGACGGGGATTAAAAAAATAATTGAAATTCTAAAAGATTAAAAATCTTGTTTTCGCAAGTATTTAATATGTTCTGTTTGTTTGCTCCTGTTCGAGGAAAAGACTTTACCCTTTATAATCAAATTTAATAATAATTTTTAATAAGTTTTTTAGAGTATATATAATAGCGCTGAAAGGATTCTTTCCGTAATCATATAACTCCGAATAGTATGTAGTATGGGTTAGATATAACTTACAAAGAATACACTATATTGATAATCAGAGAATGTTAGATCGAATGAAGAGAAAAAGTTTTTTAAATTTGTTTGTGCGCGTGGAGGGAATAGATGCCGTCAAAGATACAGTGTGCAAGACAGTCTATAGATAAAGTTGATAGAGAAATAGTGAAACTTATAAATAAGAGGGCGGAACTTGCGTTAGAGGTAGCGAGAGAGAAAAGTAAAAATGGGGGGAAGGGCGGAGGGGATATATATGTGCCGTCGCGCGAGAAGGAAGTGTTGAAGAACGTAATTGCGAGTAAGAAGGTTTTAGGGGAAGAAGCGCTAAGGAATATATATACGGAAATAATAAGTGCGTGCCGGAATTTGGAGAGTCCGACAAAGATTGCGTTTTTGGGTCCATGGGCGACGTTTACGCATCAGGCGGCGATAAAGAATTTTGGGTCTACAGGGTGTTTTATACCTGTTGGGAGTCCTACGGAAGTGATGATGGAAGTAGAAAGCGGAAGGGCGGAATTTGGAGTGGTGCCTGTGGAGAATTCGAATGAAGGATCAGTGAATGTTACGCTTGATATACTTGTTGAGACAGAACTTAAGATATGCGGGGAAATAAGTTTAAAGATAGAACAGTGTTTTATAGGGAAAGATAGAGAGGCTAAAATTATGAGGGTGTATTCGCATCCGCATGCGTTGGCGCAGTGTAGGAATTGGATAAATAGAAATTATCCCGAAGCAGAGCTGATTCCGGTTTCCTCGACGGCAGAGGCTGCGAAGAAAGTAGCGAAGGAAGATTTTGCAGGAGCGATAGCAGGTGAAGCGGCGGCGAAGATATATGATTTGTGCATACTGAAGAAGGGGATACAGGACAGCAGAGAAAATTTCACGAGATTTTTTGTTTTGGGAAAAATTTCAACAAAACCAAGTGGGAAAGATAAAACAAGTTTGGTTTTTACGGTTAAAGATAAAGTGGGAGCGCTATATAATATATTGGGTATTTTTAACAAGAATAATGTAAATTTGGCAAAGATAGAGTCGCGACCGACGAAAAAAAGAGCGTGGGAATATATGTTTTTTGTAGATTTTAAAGGGCATGTGGAAGATGCAAATATAGCCAAAACAATAGAGAGTTTAGAGCGCAGTTGTATTTTAGTGAAGAGTTTGGGCAGCTATCAGATAACTTAAGATGTCATCAGAGATTCCTTGTAGTTCGATAACAAAAATAAGTGAAAAAGTGGTCGTATAATTAACAAAAAGGGAAGAGAAAGAGAAAAGAATGTATATAACAAAGATGATAAGAGAGGAATGCGAGGGTTTTGAGCCGTATGTTGCTGGAAAGCCGATAGAGACGATAAAGAGAGAGATGAGACTGGAAAGGGTAATAAAATTGGCTTCGAACGAGAATCCGCTGGGAGCGTCAAAGAAAGCGATTGAGGCGATAAGAGAGAATTTGGAGGGAATATTTTATTATCCCGATACGAATTCGTATGAGTTAAAGAAGGCGTTATCAGAGAGGTATGAGATAGATAGAGAGGAAATTTTTACTGGGGCTGGGGGAGATGAGATAATAGAATTGATAGGAAAGTTATTTTTTAAAGAGGGAGATGAGATAGTAATTTCGAGGCATTCGTTTATAAGGTACGAGATGGCGGCGAAGTTGATGGGAGCTAAAGCGGTTATTGTCGATATGAAAGAAGGATTTAAGCAGGATTTGACGGCGATGGCAAAAGCGTGCGGGGAGCGGACGAAAGCGGTTTTTGTGACAAATCCGAATAATCCTACTGGGACATATAATAATAAGGAAGAAGTTTCGGAGTTTTTGAAGAGTGTACCTTTGAATAAGTTCAAAGTCAAGCCGTTGGTTGTATTGGACGAGGCGTATTTTGAGTATGGATTATTGGAGAGAGCTTATCCGGACGGCGTAGACTTTTTAAGAGATAATGAAAATTTGATAGTATTTAGGACTTTTTCAAAAATATACGGACTGGCTGGGTTGAGGGTGGCTTATGGATTTGCAAGCAAAGAGATAGTGGAGTATATAGAAAGAATAAGACCGCCTTTTAATGTCAATCGGTTAGCGCAAGCGGGAGGAGCGGCAGCTATAAAGGATAGAGAGCAGGTAGTCAAGAGTCAGGAACTTGTAAAGAGAGAGAAAGAGTATTTGTACAGTAAATTTGAAGAGCTTAAAATAAAATATGTTAAAACAGCTGCGAATTTTATTTTTTTTAATGCGGGAGCGTTAAAGGGTAGAGAGTTATTCAAAGGACTTTTGAAAGAGGGAGTGATAATAAGAGCGCTAGATGAATACGAACTTAAGGATTGGGCGAGAGTGACGGTTGGGCTGCATGAAGAAAATGAAATATTTATAGAGAAGTTGAAAAAGGTATATAATAAGTAAAAAGAGTTGAGAGAATAAGAGAAAAGAAAGATAGAAATAAAAGGGAATAAAAAAAGGTGAAGATATATGGTAATAACATTGAGAAAAGGGACTAAGCAGAAAGAAATTGCAGCGGTGACGGAGAAGATAAAAGGACTTGGCTATAAGCCTCACGTTTCAAAGGGAGAAGCGGATATTACGATAATAGGCATGATAGGAGATAGAGCGGAAAAGTACAAAGAAATATTTGAGGCGATGGACGCAGTAGAACATGTGAGCGAGATACAGAAGCCGTACAAGCTTGCGTCGAGAGAGTTCAAGAAAGAGAATACGGTGATAAAAGTGAGCAAGAATGTGG
>NZ_JAIXMW010000024.1:0-1775 GCF_020328115.1 Candidatus Endomicrobiellum agilis | reverse complement strand
GCAGAAGTAATTGTAATACCTCTTTCTCTTTCCTGCTCCATCCAGTCCATCGTTGCTGCACCTTCGTGTACCTCGCCTATTTTGTGAGTTCTTCCTGTATACTACAGAAAGAATTTTGTACTATACAGGAAGAACTCACAAAATAGGCGAGGTACACGAAGGTGCAGCAACGATGGACTGGATGGAGCAGGAAAGAGAAAGAGGTATTACAATTACTTCTGCTGCTACGTATTGTAAATGGCAAGACATGCAGTTTAACATAATTGATACCCCCGGACACGTTGACTTTACTGCAGAAGTAGAAAGATCCTTGAGAGTTTTAGACGGAGCTGTTGTAGTGTTTGACTCAGGTAACGGTGTAGAGCCTCAGTCTGAAACTGTTTGGAGACAGGCTGACAAGTATGGCGTTCCAAGAATTGTTTTCTCAAACAAAATGGATAAAATCGGCGCAGACTTCTTTATGGTTGTAAACGACATAAAAGAAAAGCTCGGTGCAGTTCCTCTTCCTATTCAAATTCCTATCGGAGCAGAATCAGATTTCCAAGGCATAATAGACTTGGTAACGATGAAAGCTCACATATGGTCAGGAGAAGAACTTGGTGCAAAATTTGAAATTGTTGACATCCCTAAAGATTTAGAAGAAAAAGCCCATCACATGAGGAGTGAATTAATAGAGCTTATAGCAGACTATAGCGATGAAGTAATGCAGAACTTCATGGAGGGCAAAGAGTCTACTGTAGCTCAGATAAAGCAAGCCATAAGGAAAGCGACCCTTGAAATAAAGTTGATACCTACTCTTTGTGGGACAGCATTTAAAAATAAAGGCGTACAGCCTATGCTTGATGCAGTGTGTGATTATCTTCCTTCGCCGCTTGACAGAAAAGCTTTTAAAGGAATAAATCCTGAAACAAGCGAAGCAGACAGCAGAGAAGTTGACGATAAGGCACCTTTTAGCGCTTTGGCATTTAAAATTCAGGCAGACCCTTATATCGGAAAACTTACATATTTTAGAGTCTATTCTGGAATATTAGAAAGTGGCTCTTATGTTTACAATCCTGGCAAAAATACAAAAGAAAGAATATCTCGTATAGTGCGCATGCACTCTAACAATAGAGAAGAGGTAAAGTCTGTTAATGCTGGAGACATCGCAGCTGCGGTAGGTTTAAAAAACACAACCACTGGAGACACTCTTTGCGCGCAAGAGCATCCAATATTGCTTGAGTCTATGGACTTTCCAGAACCTGTTATAGACGTTGCTATTGAGCCTAAATCAAAAGCTGACGAAGAAAAGCTTGGCGTAGCTCTTAGCAGACTTGCAGAAGAAGATCCAACATTTAGAGTAAGGACAAATGAAGAAACCAACCAGACGATTATTGCAGGTATGGGTGAGCTTCATCTTGAAATTCTCGTAGACAGAATGAAAAGAGAATTTAATGTTCAGGCAAATGTAGGTCGTCCTCAAGTTGCTTACAGAGAAACTATTAAGAAAATGACTGAAGCTGAAGCAAAATATATCAAACAGACTGGAGGACGTGGTCAGTATGGACACGTTGTACTTACTGTTGAGCCTCAAGAGCCTGGCAAGGGTTATGAGTTTGTAAACAAAATTGTCGGCGGCGTAATTCCTAGAGAATATATTCCTGCAATTGACAAAGGTATAAAAGAAGCAATGACTTCTGGAACCTTGGCGGGATATCCTGTTGTAGACGTAAAAGTTACGGTTATAGACGGATCTTTCCATGAAGTTGACTCTTCTGAAATGGCGTTTAAAATTG
>NZ_JAIXMW010000016.1:0-4876 GCF_020328115.1 Candidatus Endomicrobiellum agilis | reverse complement strand
TTTGTAATGAGTTATTATTAAGAGGGACGAGGGGAGGAATTCATAAGAAATGGAAAAAAGGAATGTACTTCTTGTAGGGGCTGGCGGTGTTGCCCACGTTGCTGCTCATAAATTTGCACAGAATAATGATTTGTTTGGCAATATTTATATAGCTTCGCGTTCTTTGGACAGTTGTAAGCAAATAATAGAAAGTATAGGCCGTAAAAATAATTATAAAGATCCTACAAAAAAAATACAAATCAAACAAATAGACGCCCTAAACGTTCCTGAAATGATCAGGCTAATCAAAGATCTAAAAATTTCCATTACTGTAAACTTAGCTTCGGCTTTCTGCAATATGTCGATTTTAGAAGCTTGCATAGAAACTGGTTCGGCGTATATAGATACCGCAATTCATGAAGAGCCTAACAGGGTATGTGAAAACCCACCATGGTATGCTAACTATGAATGGAAACGTAAGGATAGATGTCAGGATAAATGTATAACAGCAATTTTGGGTTCAGGTTTTGATCCTGGAGTAGTTAATTCTTATGCTGCATACGCTAAAAAACATTTCTTTGACACAATAGACACAATAGATATAATGGATGTAAATGCTGGAAGCCACGGCAAGTATTTTGCCACCAATTTTGACCCAGAAATAAATTTTAGAGAGTTTGTTAAAGTTTGGACATGGATAGACAAGCAGTGGGTTTGCAAACCTGTCCACTCTGAAAAGCAAGTATATAACTTTCCTGTGGTAGGCAAGCAAACTATATACTTAACAGGGCATGATGAGTTACACTCACTTTCAAAGAATTTCGATGCAAAATCAATAAGATTTTGGATGGGATTTAGTGATCACTACATAAATTGTTTCAATGTTCTTAAAAATATAGGTCTTTTATCTGAAAAACCTGTAGAAACAGCTGAAGGCCTTGAAGTTGTACCTTTAAAAGTGGTTAAAGCATGTTTGCCAGATCCTAAAACGCTTGCCGCCAACTATACTGGCAATACTTGTATAGGCGATTTGATAATAGGAACTAAAGATGGCCGTAAAAAAGAATTGTTCATATATAATGTATGTAACCATAAGGCTTGCTATGAAGAAGTTGAATCGCAAGCTATAAGTTATACTGCTGGTGTTCCTGCTGTTGCAACGGCTATTTTAATAGCTAGAGGTGAATGGGACATTAAAAAAATGGTAAACGTTGAAGAGCTTGATCCTGATCCATTTATAGATCTTTTAAAGGACATAGGTCTTCCTACAGAAACCATAAAAGTAAGTTATTCAAAGAAGTCTTCTAAGCCTTCAAAAAAGTAGTACCCTATTTTAATCCAAGTTTTCTAAAGTTATTTTAAAGAAGAGAGTTCAAATGGTGGCCCGTGATTGGTTTTAAACCAACGCGGGCTTGTCTTATTTAAGTGTCAAACTTTTTTAAATAATTCAAAAGTACTTCATTAAGTATTTGATATATGCTTTCTCTTGTCTTAAGAAATTCCCTTAATATTTAAAAAATAGAAACCAACAAGCAAGATGGGCTCAAAAACATACCAACAAGAATGCATATTTTCAAAAAAATTAAAAAATTTTAAATACCAACAATTTCAAAAATGTAAAAACTAGCCAAAACTTTAATGTCCGATAATATATATTATGTTAAGTACAAGCTGTTTTGCACAAAGTTGTGCACAGTAAAGTTAATTGTTGTAATTTGTAAAATTTATACCTATAAATATAAATAATTTTAATTTAAGTTATATTTTACTTTAAAAGTTATAAAATATCGCTCACGAATCTGTGAATAACTTTCCATGCTTTCAGAGCTTTCAGAATTTTTAAAATTATTGAAATTTAAATTGTAGTGTTTTGTGATTTTGTAAGTTAAAATTTAAGATACGGACAAAGACATGCCAAGAAGCTTCGTAAGTCGCAGGATTCAGCTTCTGACTCGGCTGTTTTAAAATTGGTTTTTTAATGATATAATAACTCAAAGAGTGGTACTTTGGGTGATATTTAATAATTCCCCTTATTGGCGCGTTGACTATTTTTTGTAAAGGATTATTCATATATGTTGAAGGACAGAATCATATGTGTAAGACCCACCAGGACATCAGACAGTTGGAAACAATGATACCGAACCGATAGCTCCGGATAGTTCAATTACAAAACCAAAAGTTGTTGATGGCGCTGTGGTATTTGAGAGTAATACCCCTGAATACGTAATCGTTTTAAAGATAGCTAAGAAATTGCAGATTATGTGTTGAAGAGAAAAAAGTTATAGTTTTAATGACTAGAGAAACATATGACGTAAATATAAGAAATGTTGAAAGAGCTTTACTTGGCAATAAGGCTGGGGCTGAAGTTATGATTCGTATACATGCTGATAGTTTTCGTGATAGGATCACAAAGAAGAGAGCAGTTAATTAAAGCAGAAGAATAGGCGAAATAGCCCTTGAATGTGTGATAAAAATACTTGAGTCGAAAATAGAGGGATTGTTGAAAGAGACGACTTGAGCGGTTTTAATTGGTCCTTGAGATACCTAGTTATTCTAATAGAAGCAGGATTTATGAGTAATCTGGAAGATGATGTTTTGCTAAATTCTGACAAATACCAATGCTCCTATTCTGTTCTTTTTTTTGTGAATAGAATTAAAATTTTATAGTTTAAATTTTACACCTGTCTTAATACCGAATATGTGGTCAATATTTGTTAACTCAGCATGCTTCAAAGGACCGTGAAATGTACCAACGTCTGTGACTACAGATTTATATGAAACGTAGTCATAGAACATACCTAAAATAAGTCCTAGTGTATCATTGAGTTTAAATTCATTACCTATTTCTAGAACAAAGCATAAGCCGCCTTCTCTTTTATATTCCCATAAACTGCTGGCATTATAATAATTAGCTTTTCCAAACAGATCATCTTTGATAATAAAGCTATACCCAATATTTGTTCTAAAATATATACCATCAAACTTATCAGAGAAAGGATTTAGTTGTACTATAAAATAAACAGGAAGTAAATACAATTTTTTATAGAAGGTAAATAAGGGGTCAGATAAGATATTATTCAGAGGAAACTGGTAAATACCACCTCCTGGAGCTGGGGGTTCGAGGGGCCCGTCAGGCCCTTCATCCTCAAAAACGCAATAAAGCGCTTTTACATATTTTTTTACTATTTTTGTCCCGATTCCAATCTTAATTTTATTCGATGCATAGCTGGGGTGTATATACTCAACACTCAATAGATACGCTCCTTTATGTCCCCAATATCCATCAACCTCTTCATTGTCGGCAACCTCTTTTAAGCGAATTAAACCTTCAGAGCTATACCCAGAAGGATAATTTTTAAGATCTTTTGAGGCAGTTTTTGACACCAAATCCGTACCAAAGTTGACGTCAATTTCACCCAAATTTGCAGTTTGCGCTCCTTCACATAGCGTAAATAAAAGCAATAAAATGCAACCACTTTTGCGTGTCATAGTCATACTCACTTTTATACAAAAGCTTCCTAATCAGCTAATGTTTAAACTAACTCATTTTTTACAAGCGTTTCAGCTATTTGTACTGCATTTAAAGCAGCACCTTTCAGCAAGTTATCTGAAACTACCCAAAATGTCAAAGCATTGTTTTTTGTAGAAATATCAGCACGTATTCTTCCTACATATGTTGTTTGCATATTTTGAGCAAATAAAGGCATAGGATATTTTTTACTTTCAGGTTTGTCCATGAGTTGTATACCTTCAGCTTTTGAAAGCAAATCTTTGGCTTGTTGTGGTGAGATGGGCTTTTCAGTTTCAACCCATACGTTTTCAGAGTGAGATCTAAAAACAGGCACTCTTACGCATGTTGCGCTGATTTCTATAGAGGTATCATCCATTATTTTTTTAGTCTCATTGACCATCTTCATTTCTTCTTTTGTATAACCATTGTCTGTAAAAACATCTATTTGAGGTATCAAGTTAAAAGCAATTTGGTACTGAAACTTGTTAGCTATAGGTATAGTTTCCCCTTTAGCCCAAGATTTTACTTGTTCTGTGAGCTCATCTATACCTTTTTGACCTGCTCCTGAAACAGATTGGTACGTTGAAACTATAACTCTCTTGATTTTTGCAAAATCATGTAAGGGTTTTAGGGCTACAACCATTTGAATAGTTGAACAATTAGGGTTTGCTATAAGTTTCTTATCTTTTTTTAAATCGTGAGGATTTACTTCAGGTACTACCAAAGGTATATCTTTTTCCATTCGCCAAGCGCTGGAATTATCTATTACAAAACAACCGTCAGCCGCAAAAAAAGGAGCAAATTCTTTAGAAATATCAGATCCCGCACTAAAAAGAGCTATATTTATGCCTTTGCCGCTGTCTTTAGTAAGCAATTCAACAGTTACTTCTTTACCGTTAAATGCCAATTTTTTACCCACAGAACGCTCTGAAGCTAAAAGTTTTATGCTTTCAACAGGGAAGTTTCTGCTTTCAAGCATTTTAATCATTTCAAGGCCAACTGCGCCTGTTGCGCCTACAACTGCTACTTTGAACTTTTCCATTTATTTCTTGACCCCTATTCTTTTCTACTAACTCTGGCCTATTTTTTTCTTAGCTTCGGCTTTCTTAATCTCTTCAAAGGTCAGTCAGTTCATCATTTAAAAATCTATCAAGTGAAATTTCTAGCTGCTCTACCGTTGCATATTGAATTTCGGCAAAATACAAATGTATTACTGGATGAGTACTGTCTCACTCCCATTTGTCACATATGTATAATCCCTTTAAATATCTTTTTATTTCCTTTAAACAACTCTTTAAGTGACTTATAAGCAGGGACTTGCCAAATCTTCGAGGTCGAGAGAAAATATACACTACCACTCTTTATCAGGGCTCAGTTTTATCCACA
>NZ_JAIXMW010000023.1:0-1957 GCF_020328115.1 Candidatus Endomicrobiellum agilis | reverse complement strand
ACCAATATTCAATTACAACCAATTTCAGCGAGAGAAGGTCTAGGAGACAATTTCTATTTTGCTCCTTTTTGCATCTCTATACACTTTATCTTTATTCATCTTTTCTATAAAACAAGGATCTTCTCCAGGCTTAGCAAGACGATTTTTACTTAAGACTAGCAAAAGAAGCACACCTTGAACATAAAACAAAATAATATAATATTTTATACTCTGGCCATATACTTCTCAACTTATATACACAAATTATAGTTAAAAACTTAACCTAGCTTCTGCAACTTCATCCAAAATGATAAAATTATTTTCCTCACTATTTTTTAAGCAACTGCTTAACACTTTAACAACTGGGCTCGGCCTCTGCAACTTCTGGACTCTGTCTTTTGCATGTAGAACAAAAGAACAAATTTATCGAACTATTTTGAGTTTAAGCGACGCTGGCAGCAGCAAAGCATACGTTGGTAAGTAGAACTGATGCGTAAAGAAGCATAAATTTAAAATAAGCCGGCATCACCATCTATAGTGGGCAAAGGCTTTGTTCGCTTCCGCCATTTTATGCGTATCTTCCTTCTTCTTAATCGCAGCGCCTTCTTTTTTGCTGCTGTCAATTATTTCTTGAGCAAGCCTATCGCACATAGGTTTACCAGTTTTGCCTCTAGCAATTTCTATGATCCAGTTAATACCAAGAGTCATAGAACGCGCCATAGGCACTTCCATAGGAACTTGGTATGTTGCTCCGCCGACCCTGCGAGGTTTTACTTCAAGAAGAGGTCTTATATTTTCTAAAGCTCTGTTGAAAACAGCAACAGGATCTTCCCCTGTTTTTTCTTTTATTATGTCAAAAGACTTATACATTATTGATTCTGCTTTGTTTGCGCCCGTCAACTCCAGTTGTATCCAAAGTTCCTCTAACAATATGGTAACGCACGCCCGGCAAATCTTTTACACGCCCACCGCGAATAAGAACCAAAGAATGCTCCTGAAGATTATGCCCTACGCCAGGAATATATGAAGAAACTTCATATCCTGAAGTAAGTCTCACCCTTGCAACTTTCCTCAAAGCTGAATTAGGTTTTTTAGGAGTAGTTGTATAAACTCTTGTACAAACACCTCTTCTTTGCGGGCAGTTCTTAAGGGCTGGTGATTTTGTTTTTCTTATTACGTCTTTTCTTCCATCTGCAATCAACTGATTAATCGTTGGCATTGTTTTCCTCAAAATAATTTTATTTACCGTTTCCTGTTTTTGAAACCAACCCTGTTCCTGCTGGTATAAGGTGTCCTATTGAAACATTCTCTTTCAACCCTATCAAGTGATCGACTTGTCCTGAAACAGCAGCTTCAGTCAAAATTCTTGTAGTCTCCTGGAAGGATGCAGCTGAAATAAATGAATCCGAAGACAATGAAGCTTTAGTTATACCTAAAAGAATTGGGTGAGCAACGGGAGGTTTTCCTTTATTTGCTTTTATAGCTTTCCTATCAGCTTCATATTTATGTTTAGAAACAATTTCACCGTTTAGATACTGGCTATCACCTGAATCCATTATTCTTACGTTAGACAACATCTGTCTTACCATAATTTCAATGTGCTTATCGTTTATAGTTACGCCCTGAAGTCTGTAAACCTGTTGAATTTCGTTAACGAGATATTCTTGAACTTCTTTAGGACCTTTAACCTTAAGAATATCGTGAGGGTTTAATGCTCCGTCGGAAAGAACTTCCCCCTCTTTAACTCTGTCACCTTCATAAACAACCAAATGGCGTCCTGAAGGAATAAGATAATTTTTCTTTATCTTAGTTTCAGTGTTTTCAACTTCAACTTTTATGCTGCCTTTTGCAGTAGCTCCACCTAGGTGAACAATCCCATCAATTTCAGACACAATCGCCGAATTTTTAGGTTTTCTTCCTTCAAAAAGTTCCGCAACTCTAGGCAAACCTCCGGTGATATCTTTTGGCTTTGAAACTT
>NZ_JAIXMW010000011.1:0-15697 GCF_020328115.1 Candidatus Endomicrobiellum agilis | reverse complement strand
GACAGCGGCGATAACAAAAGTGTTGGGAGAGAAAGGATTGGCGGAGTACGTAAGTTATGATGAAGTAGCGAAAGCGTCGGAATCGCAAGGAAGAAGAGATGCGTCAAAGATAGTGACGATAGCGGTGAGCCATGTAGAGTATTCGACGAAGAACAGGCATTATGCGCATATAGACTGTCCCGGTCATGCGGATTATGTGAAGAACATGATAACGGTATCGTCTCATCTACCGCCTCCATTAACTTCATTATCGCATCCTCTCCCCCTCCTTCCAACGCCTTTAACGTACTCCGCCAATCCTTTCTCTCCCAACACTTTTGTTATCGCCGCTGTCAATGTTGTCTTCCCATGATCAACATTGACAGCGGCGATAACAAAAGTGTTGGGAGAGAAAGGATTGGCGGAGTACGTAAGTTATGATGAAGTAGCGAAAGCGTCGAATACTCTACATGGCTCACCGCTATCGTCACTATCTTTGACGCATCTCTTCTTCCTTGCGATTCCGACGCTTTCGCTACTTCATCATAACTTACGTACTCCGCCAATCCTTTCTCTCCCAACACTTTTGTTATCGCCGCTGTCNCGTCGAATACTCTACATGGCTCACCGCTATCGTCACTATCTTTGACGCATCTCTTCTTCCTTGCGATTCCGACGCTTTCGCTACTTCATCATAACTTACGTACTCCGCCAATCCTTTCTCTCCCAACACTTTTGTTATCGCCGCTGTCAATGTTGTCTTCCCATGATCAACATGTCCTATCGTCCCTATGTTTACGTGCGGCTTGCTCCTGTCAAATTTCGCTTTCCCCATTTTCTTTTTTACCTCTTATTATGCTTTAGTAATCCTTTCCAATATTTTATCAGCAATTTGCTTTGGAACTTCTTCATAATGCGAAGGCTCCATGCTATAGTTTCCTCTTCCTTGAGTAAGAGACCGGAGTGAGGTTGAATATCCGAACATCTCCGCAAGAGGCACGTTCACTCTGATATGCTGCACTTTATTCTTTGCTTCCATATTTGCAATTTTGCCGCGCCTCGAGTTTAAATCGCCTATTACATCGCCCATATATTCTTCTGGAACAGTTACTTCGGCTTTCATTATAGGTTCTAAAATAATAGGATTTGCTTTTTTGCAAGCATCTTTAAAAGCCATAGAGCCAGCTATTTTAAACGCCATTTCCGACGAGTCGACTTCGTGAAACGAACCATCAATAACGGTAACTTTTACGTCAACTACGGGATATCCTGCCAGCGTTCCCGAAGTCATCGCTTCCTTAACGCCCTTATCTATTGCCGGTATATATTCTCTCGGTATTACTCCGCCGACAATTTTATTTACAAACTCATAGCCCACGCCGGGTCCCTGCGGCTCAACAGTGAGAATAACATGTCCGTACTGTCCGCGTCCGCCGGTCTGTCTAATATATTTTGATTCGGCTTCCTGCGTTTTTTTAATCGTTTCTCTATAGGCAACCTGCGGTCTTCCCACATTTGCCTGCACATTAAACTCTCTTTTCATCCTATCAACAAGAATTTCAAGATGAAGTTCTCCCATACCAGCTATAATAGTCTGATTGGTCTCTTCGTCCGTTCTCACTCTGAACGTCGGATCTTCCTCCGCAAGCCTGTTTAAAGCTATGCCGAGTTTTTCTTCATCAGTTTTAGATTTAGGTTCAATTGCGACGTCGATAACAGGGTCCGGGAAGTCCATAGATTCAAGCATTATAGGCTTTTCTTCATCACATAGAGTATCGCCGGTACTTGTGTTTTTTAAACCCACAGCCGCCGCAATATCTCCCGTACTAACCGATTTTACTTCTTCTCTATTATTTGAATGCATGCGCACTATGCGAGAAATTCTTTCTTTTGTATTTTTTCCGGGATTGTAAACGTATGAACCACTTTCCAAAGTTCCTGAATATATTCTAAAATACGTAAGTTTTCCTATGTAAGGATCCGCTTGAACTTTAAATGCAAGTGCGCTGAAAGGCGCTTTGTCGTCAACTTCTCTGTTGTCTGCGTCGCCGGTTAAAGGATTTATTCCTTTAAACGCCTTCCTGTCAAGCGGTGACGGCAAATAATCGCAAACTGCATCAAGCATAGGTTGCACGCCTTTATTTTTAAAAGCTGTTCCGCAAAGCACCGGAATTAATTTTATTTGGAGAGTCGCATTCCTGATGGCCTGTTTTATCTGGAATAGAGTAGATTCTTTTCCTTCCATAAAGTCATTCATTACATCATCGCTATAATCTGCAATAAGTTCTATCATCTCGCTGCGCATCTTATGAGCTTTTCCTTCTAATTCTTTGGGAATATCCACTATATCAAATTTTGCGCCAAGCTCTTCGCCTGACCATATATGAGCCTTCATTGTCACTAAATCAACTATGCCTTGAAAATTTGATTCTGCACCTATAGGAAGTTGAATAGGAAGAGGCACCGCTCCGAGCTTTTCTTTTATATCGTCTACAACCATAAAGAAATCTGCCCCTATTTTGTCCATTTTATTTGAAAAAACAATTCTCGGAACGCCATATTTATCAGCCTGCCTCCAAACAGTTTCAGATTGCGGTTCGACTCCGTTTCCAGAATCAAATACCACAACCGCTCCGTCTAAAACTCTTAAAGATCTTTCAACTTCCGCCGTAAAATCAACGTGTCCGGGCGTATCTATAATATTGAACTGCATATCTTGCCATTTGCAGTAAGTAGCGGCAGAAGTAATTGTGATGCCTCTTTCTTTCTCCTGCTCCATCCAGTCCATAGTTGCGGCGCCTTCGTGAACTTCGCCGATCTTATGCGTTCTTCCCGTGTAATACAAAATTCTTTCTGTCGTTGTCGTCTTGCCGGCGTCAATATGAGCCGCAATTCCAAAATTCCTAACCTTATTTAAAGGGTATTCTCTAGCCATTTTTCTAAGCCTTTATATCTTTATTCTTATTTTTAATGCACTTCTATTTTCGCAGAATCCGATTTTATGCTATCTAAAATAACCAACTTTGCATATGATCCGATATTTCGTTCCTCTTTAAGAATGCAGCGTCGGAATATCAAAATAACCAACTTTGCCATATGATTTAACAATCCCATTAACTAAACGAATAAAATAGTCGCTCTTTAGACCGTAGGAAGCAGCACGATTTGTTTCGTACAAATAATAAATTAAATACTCAGTTCCATCCTTTGCCGCAGAAGTATTTGGTTTCCCCATTGTATTAAGCACTTCTCTTTTTGTCATCCCTACACTAACGTCATTCATTCTGCCAACCGTAGCACAAGATCCCAACAAAACTAAGAACAAAATTAAAATTATCAATTTTTTCATATATGATATCTCTCTAGAATTACAAACTCTTCGTAAGCAGCACAGGACACAGTTTACTAAAAAACTCTGCTCATAATATTTTTACAAAGAAATTGCTATAATATAAACACAAAACACTCTGCATTCACGCCAAACAAAACCAGATATATTTCACCAAAAAAGTAAATAAGTGAGATTTTACAACACAAAAATGCAAAATAAAACTGCCGTCAATTACCAACGATAATGGGCAAATGCTTTATTTGCTTCCGCCATTTTATGCGTATCTTCTCTCTTTTTTATCGCGGCGCCTTCTTTCTTGCTGGCATCAATAATTTCTTGAGCGAGTCTTTCTCTCATCGGTTTTCCAGTTTTTTTTCTTGCAATTTCTATAAGCCAGTTAATAGCAAGAGTTGTCGAACGAACCAGAGGAACTTCCATAGGAATTTGATATGTGGCTCCGCCGACCCTGCGAGGTCTTACTTCGAGAAGCGGCCTTATATTCTCTAAAGCTCTATCAAAGACTGAAACGGGATCTTCTCCCGTTTTTTCCTTTACTATATCAAAAGAGCCGTACATTATTGATTCCGCTATACTTTTTTTGCCTTCAAAATTGAGTTTACTTATAAATCTGGCTATTACCACTGAACCAAATCTTGAATCCGGTTCGGGCAGACCTCTTTTTTCTTTCGGCTTTAATGCTTTGCGTGGCATATCATCCCTCTTAACATCTAATTTAAAATTTAACATGCCGAATTTTGATTCGGCATTCGTTTTTTACCGTTTTTTTAAACGACAGACTATTTCTTTCTTTAAACAACAGTTTCTGGCTCGACTCAGTACAAAAAATATAACTATAAAAATAATGAAAAGCATCATTTCGCAGCGGGCGTTTTAGCCGCTTTAGCTACTTTAGCTTTTTTAGCTCCGTATTTGCTTCTTCCCTGTTTGCGACCTTCAACTCCAGCCGTATCCAAAGTTCCTCTTATAATATGATAACGAACGCCCGGCAAATCTCTTACTCGACCACCTCGTATAAGCACGAGAGAATGTTCCTGAAGATTATGCCCCACTCCCGGTATATATGAAGAAACTTCATATCCTGACGTGAGTCTAACTCTTGCAACTTTTCTCAAAGCAGAGTTAGGTTTTTTAGGAGTTGTAGTATAAACTCTTGTACAGACGCCTCTTCTCTGCGGGCAACCCTTAAGCGCCGGCGATTTTGTTTTCTTTATTAGATTTTTTCTTCCGTCCGCTATCAATTGATTAATCGTTGGCATTGTTTTGTTTCCTTGAATAAAATTTATCGCTACGGCTCATTTCAACCGACACAAGTCCTGTTCCTGCAGGTATCAAGTGACCTATAGAAACATTTTCTTTCAATCCTCTCAAATAGTCAACCTGTCCTGAAACAGCAGCTTCAGTTAAAATTCTGGTTGTTTCCTGGAAAGATGCAGCAGAAATAAACGAATCCGAAGATAACGAAGCCTTCGTTATGCCTAAAAGAATAGGATGTGCGACGGGAGCTTTTCCTTTTTTCACCTTAACGTCTTCTCTATCTATTTCGTATTTGTATTTTGAAACAATTTCACCGTTAAGATACCTACTGTCTCCCGAATCCGTTATTCTGACATTAGACAACATCTGTCTTACTATTATTTCAATATGTTTATCGTTAATTGACACACCCTGAAGTCTGTAAACCTGCTGAATTTCATTTACAAGATATTCCTGAACTTCTTTCGGTCCTTTGACTTTAAGAATGTCGTGCGGATTTATTGCTCCGTCGGAAAGAGCTTCGCCCTCGTTAACTCTGTCGCCTTCATAAACAACCAAATGTCGTCCCGCATGTATAAGATAACTCTTTTTCATCTTTGTTTCAGGATTTTCAACTTCAACCTTTACGCTACCTTTTGCAGTAGGTCCGCCCAAATGAACTATACCGTCAATCTCCGAAACAACCGCGGCGCTTCTTGGTCTTCTCCCTTCAAACAGTTCGGCGACTCTCGGCAAACCGCCGGTAATATCTTTAGTTTTTGAAACTTCCTGCGGGATTTTTGCCAAAATATCGCCGGAATTAACACTGTCTCCGTCGTATGTGACAAGAGTCGTATCCGCCGGAAGAGGATATTCTACAATACTTTTATTGCCCCTCTTAACAACAATTCTCGGACTCCTCCTGCCAGAAGGATGTTCAATAATAACCCTTTCTATTTGTCCTGTTATTTTTGATTTTTCTCTCTGGAGTGTTACGCCTTCTTTTATATCTATAAAATGCACGATTCCTTCAAATTCCGAAATAATAGGTTTTGAATGCGGATCCCATTTTGCTATCAACACGTTCTTTTTTATTCCTGTCCCGGGATCAGCTTTAATTTTAATTTGCTCCCCGTCGCGCACTTTAATTACCGCTCCGTAAGGTATTTGATAAACCTGTCTGCGATGAACAGGGTATTCCGTATATGCAAGTTCCGCATTTCTACTCAAAACTATGGTCTCGCCGTTTTTGTTTCGAATAGCTTTTAAATTATAATAATCGACTGTTCCGTTATTTTCAGCGTAAATTTCCGAACGCTGAACGACGCGGCTTGCGGCTCCGCCGATATGAAATGTTCTAAGAGTAAGCTGCGTACCCGGTTCGCCGATTGACTGTGCCGCCAGAATACCAACCGCTTCACCCACTTCAACTTGTTCTCCTGTAGCTGGATTTACGCCGTAACATTTTGCGCATACGCCGTGACTGGATTCACATGTTAAAATACTTCTTATACCGATTTTATCAATGCCCGCTTCAACAAGCTTCTTGGCTTCTTTAGGAGTAATAAGTTCTCCCTTTTTTATTATAAGCTCATCGTGAACAACATCCACAATGTTGTCAAGCGCTATTCTACCTACAACACGTTCGTCTATTTTTTCAACCACTTCGTCACCGCTCCGCAGCGTTCCGATAAACACCCCGTTTACAGTTCCGCAGTCTTCTTCTCTTATTACAACGTCATGCGCCACGTCGACAAGTCTTCTTGTAAGATAACCCGCTTCCGCAGTTTTCAAAGCGGTATCAGCCAAACCTTTGCGTCCTCCGTGAGTTGAAATGAAGTACTCAAGCACCGTAAGACCTTCTCTGAAATTTGAGATAATAGGAGTCTCAATAATTTCGCCGACACCACCCGTAAGTTTTTTCTGAGGTTTCGCCATAAGCCCGCGCATACCCGCAAGCTGTCTCACCTGCTGCCTTGAACCTCTTGCTCCAGAATCCGCCATCATAAATATTGAATTGAAACGGTTTTGTCCTTGTTTATAGACTTCCGTTTCCTGTTTGCTCATTTCGTCAAACATTATATCCGCGATTTCATCGGTAACCCTCGTCCAAACATCGATAATTCTGTTGTAACGCTCAGACTCAGTTATCAAACCAAGCCTAGCTTGCTTTTCGATTTCATTGATTTTTGCTTTTGCTTCTCTCACCATATTCTCTTTTTCAAGCGGAACTTTCATTTCATCTATAGAGATAGAAATACCAGCAAGAGTCGCGTATTTATAACCCATTCTTTTTATCTCATCTAAAAGAACGGTAGTTTTAAACTGTCCGAGTTCTTTGTAGCATCTATCGACAAGTATGCCAAGCTCTTTCTTTGTCATACTTTTGTTCTGGTATCCTAAAGCATACGAACCATCGTCATTTTTTGGAAGCTGTTCATTAAATACAATTCTTCCGACAGTCGTATAATTAATAACTTCTTCGCAGTTTTCAGATTTGTAATTTCTCCATTTTTTGACGTCTGACTGTTCGTTGTCTTTAAGTTTTTCGTCTCTTATGCTTGTAATTCCCGCAACTTTAATTCTTGCATGCAGGTCCACTTTCTTCGCTTGATAAGCGCTGATAACTTCATCTACCGATGAAAAGATTTTCCCTTCGCCGGCAACTCCGTACTTTTCTTTCGTAAGATAACAGCTTCCTAAAACCATGTCCTGCGAAGGAACGGCGATAGGTCTTCCCGACGCCGGCGATAAGATATTCCTCGTAGCCATCATCAAAACTTTTGCCTCAAGCTGAGCCTCAAGAGATATAGGCAAGTGGACAGCCATTTGGTCGCCGTCAAAATCTGCGTTAAAAGCGGAACATGTAAGCGGATGGAGTTGTATCGATTTCCCTTCAACTAAAACAGGCTCAAAAGCCTGTATGCCCAATCTGTGAAGCGTCGGGGCTCTGTTTAAAAGAACAGGATGACTTTGCGTAACCCTTTCTAGTATGTTCCACACTTTTACATCGCCTCTCTCAAGCATTCTTCTTGCAGATTTAAGCGTTGCATTTTCCTGTTTTATTAACTCTTTTACAATAAAAGGCTTGAAAAGCTCTAAAGCCATTTCTTTGGGAAGCCCGCATTGATTTAATTTTAGATTGGGTCCTACGACTATAACGCTTCTTCCAGAATAATCAACTCTTTTTCCGAGTAAATTCTGCCTGAAGCGACCCTGCTTGCCTTTAAGCGTGTCCGACAGAGATTTGAGCGGTCTGTTGCCGGCACCCGTCACTGGCTTCGTTCTTGAATCGTTATCTATTAAAGCGTCGACGGCTTCTTGAAGAAGTCTCTTTTCATTATTTATCATAACAGCGGGAGCTTTTAACTGTTCAATATGGCGCAATCTATTATTTCTGTTTATTATTCTTCTATATAAATCGTTTAAATCAGAAGTTGCAAATCTTCCGCCGTCCAAAGCAACTAAAGGTCTTAAATCGGGAGGTATAACAGGAAGAACCGTAAGAACCATCCACTCCGGTCTTGTCTGAGAATTTAAAAATCCTTCGACAACTCTGAGCTTCCTGATAAGTCTCGCTCTTTCAGCATCAGATTTTGTTTTTTTTATTTCCGCATGAATATTTTTCGCTTCTTTGTCCAAATCAATTTCTTCCAGAAGTTTTCTTATGGCTTCCGCGCCGATATTAACTTTCAAATTATTGCCAAACCCGTCTTGAATACTCTTTATATCGCTTTCCTCAAGCAAAGCAAAGTTTTCCGGCTTTGAAAAATTCTTTATAAAAGGAATTTCATTTTTTGATATTTCAACTCTAAGATGCCCTTCATATTTTTTTAAGGCATCGGGATCTTTTCTGAGATTATTATAAACCCCGTCTTTTTCAATATCAAAAAATTCTATTCTGATTTTTTTGTCAGTCTCCGCTACCGAAACCATATTGTCTTTTCCAAATCTCCCGGAGAGAATTTTCTTGATTTCACTGCGTTCTGCCGAACCTAATCCGCTATAATAATATACTGAGTGAGATTTAAAATAAACTTTACGATAAACGCCGCCCCTTTCAATGTTTGCAAGTACCTTCTTTGCGGCTTCGTCAATAGACATTCCATCTGATAAATCAGCTTGATTTTTCATCAGAACCTTAAGCTGTTTCAAAGCTTTTTCTGAATCGGAATCGAGCGCTATCTCTTCAGAAACAAGTCCGTCGAACACGTTTTTGAAGCTGTCTCTCACTGCGGGATTGTTTATTCCGCACTTAAACAAATCAAACTCTTCTACTTTTAAGAGTGTATCTTTCTTGATAAAAAAGGAAACCCCCGCGTGGTCTTTTAAGCTTTCCGTCGCCACATATTTCGCATAGTAAATAACCTTTTCCAAATCGGAAATCTTCATATTCAAAAGTATTCCTATTCTTGAAGGCGGCTTTCTTAAAAACCATAAATGAACTATAGGAACCGCAAGATTAATATGACCGAATCTCTCTCTTCTTACTTTAGATTCAGTCACCTCAACGCCGCATCTGTCGCAGACTGTCCCTTTGTGTTTTATATATTTATACTTTCCGCAGTGACATTCCCAGTCTTTTGTAGGACCAAAAATTCTATCGCAGAACAAACCGTCCCTTTCAGGTTTAAACGTTCTATAATTGATTGTTTCAGATTTTTTAACTTCGCCGTAAGACCAACTCTGTATCTGCTCGGGATTTGCAACGGTTACCCTAACAGCGTCAAAATCAATAAAATTCAGATTGCCCGCTTTTTTCTTTTTGGTTTGAAAGTTTATTTTAGTCATTATTTTTTATCGACACCTTTCATTTTCTTCTGATTATCCTTCTGGCACTCACCGTTAAAAAGTTCAACGTTAAGAGCTAACGCCTTAAGCTCGCTCACCAAAACTTTAAACGATTCTGGAACGCCGGGTCTGGATATCGACTCGCCTTTGACTATTGAGTCATACATTTTCACTCTTCCGTCAACATCATCAGATTTCACAGTCAAAAATTCCTGTAATATATGAGCTGCACCATATCCTTCTATAGCCCACACTTCCATTTCTCCAAATCTCTGTCCTCCAAACTGCGCTTTTCCGCCCAAAGGCTGCCGCGTAATAAGAGAATAAGGTCCTGTGGATCTCGCATGCATTTTATCTTCCACAAGATGGTTCAGCTTCATGACGTACATAACGCCTATCGTCACTTTTTCCATAAACGGTTCGCCGGTTCTCCCGTCATAAAGCGTAATTTTGCAGTCGCTTGTCGGCAGGCTTTCAGCAATAAACTTGTTCAAGGATTCTTTAAGTTCTGCGCCTTTTAGTCCGCGTTCAACCAGCAATTTCTTTTTTTCATCTAATATTTTCGCTTTCGCTTTTTCTATATAATCTTTTATCTGTTCTTCATTCGCGCCGTCAAATACAGGAGTTATCATTTGCATTCCAAGCTCTTTTCCAGCCCAGCCCAACATAATTTCAAGAAGCTGCCCCACATTCATACGCGAAGGAATTGCCAGCGGAGAAAGAACGCAATCAACAGGCGTTCCGTCCGGAAGATGCGGCATATCCTCAACAGGAAGTATCCTCGCAACAATACCTTTGTTGCCGTGCCTTCCCGCAAGTTTATCGCCAACTTGAACTTTGAGTTTCGCAGCGATATAAACCTTTACCGTCTTATTTACCGAAACAGGCAAATCATCGCCTTTCTTAAACCTTTCTTTCTCAGTTTCATAATCGCGCCCTAAAATTTCTTCTTTTGACGCATAAAGAGCTTTTATTTTCACAATTTCGGATTTATTCGCATTTGCAAGACGTTCCTTTTTTTCTTTGCCCAACTTTGCTTTTGCCGCATTGTAAACATCGTGCATTTCTTCTTGTTTTTTCTTTTTTTCCTTGTCCGTAAGTTTCTCAAGCCTCACGAAAGTTCTCACAGCTATAACTTTACCCGATATACCCGGCGGCACTCTAAGCGACGCATCTTGCACATCTTCCGCTTTTTTACCAAACAGCACTCTTAGCAGTCTTTCTTCAGGAGTCGTCTGCTGCTCGCCTTTAGGCGCTGTTTTTCCCACAAGTATATCGCCTCTTTGAACCATTGACCCAACTTTAATTATTCCGTCTTCATCAAGATTTAAAAGATCTTCAGAACCCACGTTCGGAATATCTTTTGTTATTTCTTCAGGACGCTCTTTTGTCTCTCTTGCTTCCACCTTAAATTCTCTAATATGGATAGAAGTAAACTTGTCTTCCTGTATTAATCTCTCGGACAATAACATCGCATCTTCAAAATTATATCCGTCCCAAGGCATATAAGCCACAAGGAGATTTTGTCCAAGCGCAAGCTGTCCTTTGCTTGTCGCCGGACCATCCGCTATTATTTGTCCTTTTTTGACATTGTCGCCCAAAGTGATTAGAGGTTTTTGGTTCATGCATGTATCTTGATTTGAACGCCGATATTTTTTTAATTTATACACTTCTATTTCTTTGTCTTTGGAATAAATTATTATTTCATCGGAAGAAACGGACACAACTTCGCCGTCTGACTTTGAGACTACAACCACGCCAGAATCTCTTGCAACCTTTTCTTCAATGCCGGTTGAAACTAAAGGAGCTTCCGTAAGCAACAGAGGTACTCCCTGTCTTTGCATATTGCAGCCCATCAAAGCGCGGTTAGCGTCATCGTGTTCCAAAAAGGGAATCAGCGCGGCTGAAACCGATATCACCTGCATAGGTGAAATATCCATATAATCAACTTTAGCGGGGGGCTGGAATAAAAAATCATCCCACTTGCGTCCCTGAACTGAATCCGGTAAAATATTTCCTTTATTATCTAAAGGAGTGTTCGCTTGAGCAACAAAAAATTCATCTTCTTTATCAGCGGTCAGATATTCAATTTTATCCGTCGCTCTGCCATTCTCCACTTTTTTGTAAGGCGTTTCTATTAAACCGTAAGAATTTACTCTTGCAAAAGTCGAAAGAGACGTTATTAAACCTATATTCGGACCTTCTGGCGTCTCAATAGGACAAACTCTGCCATAATGGGTATGATGAACATCTCTGACTTCAAAGCCTGCTCTCTTTCTATTTAAACCGCCGGGTCCCAAAGCGGAAAGTCTCCTCTTATGAGTGAGTTCTGCCAGAGGATTTATCTGATCCATAAATTGCGAGAGCTGCGAAGTTCCAAAAAACTTTCTCACTTGGGCTATAAACTGGGTAATATTTGTAAGAGACCTGGGAGTGACATTAGCTTTGTCTTGATTATTCATATGCTCTCTTACGAGCCTTGCCATCTGGACAAGCCCTATTCTTATTTGGTTCTCCAGCAATTCTCCGACTGATCTCACGCGTCTATTGCCTAAATGGTCTATATCGTCTAAACCTATTTTAATGGTCTGGTTATTTTCGGTAAATTCAGTCTCTCCATTATAAAGCATAAGCAGGTATTTCAATGTCGCTACAACATCTTCTCTTGTAAGAGTTCTTCTGGTTTCAGAAGGAATGTTCAAATTAAAATTCTTTTCGTAATATTTAAAAACAGGAGCAAGCTTTTTTAAGATTTTATATCTTCCGACTTTCGTCAAATCATATCTTCTGACAGACTTAAAAAGAAGTTCTTCCAAAAAACCCTGCGCCCTTTCCTGCATAACAAATTCTTGAGTTTTTAAAACTTTATATATCTGGTTAACAGCTTCTTTTTGACTTTTTATAGCATCCTTCTTCAAAGTCAAAAGAATTGAAATATCTTTAAAAACCGTTATTTTAGTAAAACCTTTTTTCTGAAGTTTTTTTATTAAATCTTCTTTTAGCTCTTTGCCGGCATCCGCGATTATTTCGCCCGTATTTTCATCGGAAATATCTTCCGCAATATATTCGGTCGTAAGAGAAGCCATCGCCTTATCCAAAGATATCTCTTTAACTTCTTTGAAAAGATTTAAAATTTCCTCATCTGTCCCAAAACCTAGCGAACGCAGAAAAGTGGTCACAAATATTTTTCTTTTACGGTCGATTCTAACATACAAAATGCCGTTTTGGTCAAACTCAAACTCAACCCATGCCCCTCTGTAAGGTATCATTCTTGCAAAATATAAAGGCTTGCCTAAAACGGTAACTTTTTTTTCTTCATCTTCTTCAAAAATTACTCCCGGAGAACGATGAATTTGACTTACGACAACGCGTTCCGCCCCGTTTATAATAAATGTAGCCGTATCGGTCATTAAAGGAATATCGCCAAAGTATACTTCCTGTTCTGAAAGCTCCCTTTCCATGCCATCTTCTTTCTTATGCATAAGCCTTAATTTTACCTTTAGAGGGAGCGAATACGTGGCATCTCTGGCAATGGACTCCTCAACAGAATATTTCGATTCGCCAAAAGAATAAGAAACATATTCTAAAACCAGACTCCCGTCGGAATTTATCAAAGGAAATATATCCCTGAACGCTCCTTCAAGCCCTTGAAATTTTCTTTTTTCAGGAGCAACATCCTGCTGCAAAAATTCAGCAAAAGAATCTTTCTGCATCTTCAAAAGAAGCGGCGGATCTACCGGAACTCTGATTTTTCCAAAGTCAACTTTATTCATTATTTTTCAACCTGTTCTTTTTTATACATAAATGACAAATAAGCATTCATTATATAATAATAAATATAATTTATCAACTACCATTTGATTTTTCCGACATTTTCTCAGGTTTACTTAAGTTCAACAGTTGCTCCCGCTTCAGTAAGCTTTTTCTTTATTTCCTCAGCTTCGGCTTTTGCAACATTTTCTTTTACAGTCTTAGGAGCGCCGTCAACAAGATCTTTAGCTTCTTTAAGTCCTAATCCCGCAACCTCTCTAACAACTTTAATGACATTGATTTTGCTCGCTCCTATGCTTGCAAGTATGACATTAAATTCTGTTTTTTCTTCAGCAGCACTGCCTGTCTGCACCGCACCCGCCGCAGGAACCGCCGCGACTGCTGCCGGCGCAGCCGCTGATACGCCAAACTTTTCTTCCAATGCCTTTACAAGCTCTGAAAGCTCGATAACCGATAACGAAGAGATTGCTTCAATTAATTGATCTTTTGATAATCCTGCCATTATACTATCCTCCGATTATAACTTTTTTTCACTCTTTATCAGCTGTTTTTCTGCCTTTTTATTCTTGCTCTTACTCTGTCAGGCTGAATCTGATATGCTTCTACTCTACTTTTATCCGATATAGTCTGAAGTTTTCAAACTCCGACTATTTATACGATAGTTTCTTCTCTTAAATTATGAGAAACAGTAAAATAAGAATTTATTCGCTATTTCGCACTGACTATTTCTTTTATTAGTCTCAAAGATACATGCACACAAATCTGTCCTCGCAAAAAGAGAAAAATAAACGGTGTAAATCATGCCGCTTGTTTTTTTGCCGCCGCATCTAATACTGTCACAAGACCTCTGATGTTTGCCGACAACACATTTACAAACCCTGTCACAGTCGCTTTCATACCGCCCAACATTTTTGCAATAAGTACTTCTTTTGAAGGAAGCACTGACAACTGTTCAATGGTTGCTGCGCTGACAAATTTCCCTTCCAGAAAACCCGCTTTGACTTTTAACTTTGTGTGCGCTTTTGCAAATTCCATAACAACCTTTGCAGGAGATATAATATCTCCACTTTCAATGACAAGAGCTGTCGGTCCTGAAAAATTTTCACTTATTTCAATCCCGATTTCTTTAAAAGCTATTTCACTTAAAGTATTTTTAACAACAGTGTACTCGCTGTCAAAAGAACGGAGTTTTGAACGAAGATCCGAAATCTCTTCCACCGTAAGACCGCGGTATTCCGTCAATATCAAACCTCTCATAGTTTTAAATTTTTCAGTTAAACTTTTTACAGTCTCTTGATTTTTTACATTCGGCATACTTTGCTCCCTGCGTTATATTTTTCATATAACAAAAAAAACTTCCCATGAGAGAAGTTTAGATTTAAAATAATGAGTTCTTCGTCTCGGTAAGACAAGGACACGCCGTCCCTTTTTAATATCTTTTGAGATATCTTACTGTCTTTGACTTTAAATTTTTTTATCCGTCGTAATTAAATTTGAGTATATGGGCTTTCTAGATTATTGTCGCTACGTTCTCAGGAATAATTGATAAAAGAACCTTTCCTCGCAGATTAAAATCTGCGGGGAAAGATGTAATCCGGCAGCAACCTACTCTCCCGGGACCCTGCGGTCCAAGTACCATCGGCCCTGATGGGCTTAACTTCCGAGTTCGGAATGATATCGGGTGTGTCCCCATCGGAATAACCACCGGAAATAATTTTATGAACATCACTGAAAAACTTAATAGCTTTTTGTCGTGCTGAAATATCGAATCTTTAAAGCATTCGCTTTTTTTGAACAATGTCCATCAGATTAAGATTTCATAACAAGACTGTTCCATCTTTCAGAATAACAAACGCTCAGGTAAATCTGCATTAGTAAATTTAATAACTTCAATCTGTTCTCGCAAAATACTCTATACTGTCATTTAGACAATATTCATGGCTGTAAAATCTGCGATGACAAATAATCTATCGTCATAAAAAAATCTAATCAAAAAATATAAAGCGTAAAAAGTCTTAAAAAAATGCGACCAAGCCAGACGGGCGATTAGTACTGGTTAGCTACATACATTACTGTACTTCCACTCCCAGCCTATCAAACTTGTAGTCTACAAGTGCCCTTCAGGGAAACCTTATCTTGAGGCGAGTTTCACACTTATATGCTTTCAGTGTTTATCTCATCCATACTTGGCTACTCGGCAATGCTCCTGGCGGAACAACCGAAACACCAGAGGTATGTTCATTCCGGTCCTCTCGTACTAAGAACGAGTCCTCTCAAGTTTCCTGCGCCCACGGTAGATAGAGACCGTACTGTCTCACGACGTACTGAACCCAGCTCGCGTACCCCTTTAATTGGCGAACAGCCAAACCCTTGGGACCTACTCCAGCCCCAGGATGGGATGAGCCGACATCGAGGTGCCAAACTTTCTCGTCGATATGGACTCTCGGAGAAAATAAGCCTGTTATCCCCGGGGTAGCTTTTATCCGTTGAGCGACGGCAATTCCACACTGAACCGCCGGATCACTAGTTCCTGCTTTCGCATCTGCTCGACCTGTTTGTCTTGCAGTTAAG
>NZ_JAIXMW010000010.1:0-25656 GCF_020328115.1 Candidatus Endomicrobiellum agilis | reverse complement strand
TCTGCTCGGTCTGTAAAATTGGCGGTTATATTTTTATTCCTTTCGCTGGTTATTATTTACTTGGAGATTTTTTTTATGAACTTATTGATGAAGTTTTTTATTGAGGAAGTTCTTTAATATAAAAATGAAAAAACTTATATGTATATGTTCGTCGTTCGGCTGTAATAGAACGGCTGACAACGTCAGCACTGCACCACAGTCCTTAAATGCTTCCGCTCCTGTACCTTCAAATATTCTCTTGTCACCATCGCCAAACGCACCACAATCGACCACGTTGCAAGATAATTGTCCGCCTTGCTAATTGTGTAACACCAGCACAAACCAAAGATGAAATTTATATTGATACTTTAGATGAAATTTGCGGTAAGGGAAATATTGTCTTGTATGGTTGTCATGCTTTGTTATCTTGTATGGTAAATTTACTTTTCTTTCCAACAAATTATTGTTCGCCTTGTACGATTATGTTTTTTAGTATATTAAGAATGGTTTCCGCTTTTAGTTTTCCTGTATATTTGGCTCTTACAAATCCCTCTTTCTTGTCTAAGTCAAAATTAAGTTTAACCGCTTTGGCTGCAGAGGTATGTTTATCGTTATACGGGTTTATAAAAAGTCCTTTATTTGTTTCTCAGACTATTTTTGATATTTATGTTATTCTTGAGTTTTTCCGATTATTTACGTATCCTCATGTTCTGCTCATTTTATCTTCTTTTTATCAAAACTTAAAAAGTGCAATATGGAAATGAAAAAAATAATATCTGTATGCTTATGTATATGCCTGATGTCTGGCTGTGATAAGCCGCTTAGGCATGGAAGACCTGCGAATGCTGTTGCTGAGGATAAAGGAAGCGAAGGCGTTCCAACGCATTCGCTGACGTCAAATGCTTCCGCTCTTGCACCTTCAAACACTCCCGCTCCAACACCTGAGCCGAGTAAGTCTGCTCCGCCTGCGTCTGGTACGGCTGATACAGGCAGCTCAGTTGTGAAATATGGTCTTTGGGCTTTTACTTTTATTGCTCTTATTGTTGGCTGTTATGATGTGTTTAGATATTTCAAGCCTAAAGAAATTATTGTTCATGCTCTTAATCCTGTAAAGTCTGTTAATCTTACTTTGGACGAATTTAATGAGGTGGGTTACAAATATTGTCATTCTTATTTTTGGGAAGATAGAATTTCTTATACTTGGTATCTTGCTAAAAGGAAAATCAAACGCAATTTTTGGTTTAGTCTGTTTGCTAGTGAGGAGCTTGATAGTAAAATACCTGTTTATGAATTGGTTGGGCTTTCTGTATATTTTTACAAGCCTGCACCTAACTAATAGGAGCCTAGAATGCCCGGAAGCGTTGAGAGCGTTACAGAAGACATTTTAAAGGAAACACGCAACATCTACATTTCCGCACAGTCGTTAATAAGGCGGTTATGCGACAAGTTTGACGAGCCTCCGAGAGACCTGATTGATATGTGTGAAGATGTAAAAAGTTCAATCTACAGAATTGAGGTTAATTTGAAAAAATGAATAATAGCTTTGTTCTTCGCTGTATGTTTAGTCTTGGGCTGTACTAAATATGATAAATACGGCTATAATATAAAAGGCTATGATATATATGGCTATAATAGAGATGGCTTTAATAAAGGCGGTTATACTAAGTCCGACGGTCATCTCATGTATGGCTATACTAAATTTGGCTATCCTAAAGATTACTATAAAAAGAAGTTATAAAAAATGAAAAAGCCAAGACAGGTAATACAAGGAAAATAATTACAAATCAATCATGAAAAAAATAATATCGCTGTTCTTAATAGCATCATTAATTTTCGGTTTTGGTAATACATCAGTTTATAGTGCTGATAAGAATATTATTGTTTATAACCAATATGGCTATGACAAAGAAGGTTATAATAAAGATGGCTATAATAATGAAGGCTATAACAAAGAAGGCTATAACATATATGGCTATGATAAAGATGGCTATAACTCAGATGGCTTTAGTCGTTTTGACTATGGAGCAGAAGGTTATAACAGAAAAGGTTTTGATAAAAATGGTTTTAGAAGAGATGGCTATAACGCACTCGGCTATGATAAAGATGGCTATGACAGAGGTGGCTTTAACGCAGTTGGCTTTAACAAAGATGGCTATGATAGAGATGGCTATGACTTCGCCGGCTGTAACAAAAAAGGTCGTACCAGAGCTGAGCAGGGAACAAGAAATTTGGCTATTTTTTCCATTGTGTACATTGTAGTTACTGTGGCTTTGTGTGTGATAGCAGCGAAATTGAATTTATAAATTCAAGAAAGAATAAGATTAGCGAAGAAATGAAAAAAATTATATGTGTATGTTTGTGTATATTCTTGTCGTCTGGCTGTGATAAGTCGCTTAGTCATGGAAGACCTGTGAATGCTGTTGTTGAGGATAAAGCACCGCATTCGCTGACGTCAGATACTTCAAAAGCTCCCGCTCTTGAACCTAAGTCTCCAAATGCTTCCTCTTGGATTTCTTGGTATGGATATGCCCCTATGATTAATATAAATAACTCAATTATAAAGTATGCTGTGAATATTGGTGTTTATGCTTTTGCTATTGCTTGCGTATGTTATGGCGGTTATAGGTCGCTTTATAGATTTGCAAGCTCTGAATTTATTTCCGTAGGTGACTTAGAGACTGTTAATCTTTCTGCACTTAAAGCTCTCTTAGAAGGTTATGACTGTTGTTATGAGATTAATTATATTGATTGTTATTTTGATTATTTTTCAGAAGATTGGATTGACGAAAGACCTGTTTTGAATGTAGGTGTTCCTAAGAATTCTGCTCAATCGCTTCTTTATAAATCTAATTCGTCAAAGCTGAAACTTCTTCTGAGACCTCTGAAAACTTTGTTGAGGAAGATATTTAAAATGCCTGTGCATTGTCCATTCGTTAGTCGGATTTAAGAAAATGAAAAAAATTATATGTATATGTATATGTATATTCTTGACTTCTGGCTGTGGTAAGCTGGCTAACCATGGAAGCCCTGTGAATGTTGTTGTTGAGAATAAAGGAAGCGAAGGCGTTTCACCGCATTCGCTGACGTCAAACACTCCCGCTCCAACGCCTGAGCCGAGTAAGTCTGTTCAGCCTTTGTCTGCTCCGTCTGATACAGGTAGCTCAGTTAGGAAATATGCTGTGAATATTGGTCTTTTTGCTGCTGCTCTTGTTGTTATTGCTTGCGCGGCGGTGTATAGATGTGTAAGTCCTGAAATTTTTGAAAATGTTTATATTGTTCCTGAGGTTAAGAGTATTTCACACATTGATGAGCGTACTTCCGAGCAAGCGACAGCGGAAGGTTATAGAAAGTGTCGTTATCATTCTGTTGTTGCTGGCACTTCTTATATTTGGCGTTTTTTTATTAGGAGGGTAAAGAAGACAATTCGGCATTGGTCTTATTTTGATTCGGAAACAGGCGAAATGATTGAAGGAGTGCCTCCTTCTTTAGCGCTTGTTTTTGATAATGGATTTATATGTCTTTTTTATAAGCCTAATCCTTGAGACCTATTAAAGGAAAAACGCAGTATCTACATTCCCGCGCAGCCGCTGATAAGGCGGTTATGAGATAAGTTTGACGAGCCTCCGAGAGAGTTAATTGATATGTGCGAAGATATAATAGGTTTAGTTTACAGGATTGAGGTCAGCTAAAGAATGAAAAAGATTATATGATATGTACATGTATATTTTTTGCCCGTGAGATAGGTGGTTTAGGCTCATGACCATCAGAATTATTAACAGAGGCGACAGGTAAATATTTATAAATTACTTTCTCTTTTGACTGATAATCAGCCGCCAAAAATAACATATACATATAATCTTTTTCATTTTTTGCCGTTTTACAAATTAGATTTGTAAATATCGTATAGTCTTCCAAATCATAAAGACGACCGCCTTGATTAATAAGCATCCATAACGCCGGGAATATGAACTTTATTGATCAAAGAAGGTATAGAAGGCTAACAACTTCTTTATCTTCAGCGTTAAGATGAGGCGGTTTGGATTTTGCGCCGACATCGCTGTGCGGTTAAGTAATTTAGATTTTACGCTGCCGTACAACTCATAACCGCCATAAGATGCAAAAGCGGTAATAACAAAACAATATAAGCAACAACATTAAATACATAATTTAAAACAGAATCGCCTGTACTAACCGTAGGAAAACACCAAACGGCTCAAGAGAAAGAAGGCTTACCATATAGCAGCGGGCGTGCTTTGATTGTTTTCTTTTGATTGCTTCCTTTTAACGGAGGAACAGCGGACGGCAAAGGTGTAGGCATGGTCGGAGGCGGAGTCGGAGGTGTAAGCGAAGGAGAAGGAGACAACTTGTCTTTGTTAACAGACTCCGCAGGATTTGCAATATCCGGCAGTTTACCGCAACCAGCGATTAACGTTACTGCCAAAAGCAGAGATAATAATTTTTTCAGACTTTATTTGTTAAATAGCTGTTTTTCTGTATTGTTAAACGCTTTCAGCGTATTTTCTAAAAGCATTGTTATAGTCATAGGTCCCACGCCGCCCGGAACGGGCGTTATTTCTATATCCATATTTTTAACCGCGTTAAAATCAATGTCGCCGCACAATCCTTCTGCCGTTCTGCTGATGCCTACATCAATAACCGCAGCTCCGGTTTTTATAAAATCTTTGTTTACAAACTTTGGTTTGCCGATAGCCGCGACAATAATATCTGCAGACTTGCATATTTCTTTCAGGTTTCTTGTTCTTGAATGAGCCATTATAACCGTTGCGTTGTTTGCTAGCAAAAGCATGGAAAGAGGTTTGCCCACAAGGTTTGACCTTCCTATGACGACAGCTGTTTTACCTTCAATAGCAATGTTTGATTTATGTAACAGATGTATAACTCCTAGCGGAGTGCAGGAAACCAAAATATTCTTTTCAATTATTTCATTCCAGTTTTTTGACAAATTGAGAAGACCCGCGTTAAAAGGATGAAGCCCGTCGATGTCCTTTAAAGGGCTTATTGCGTTAATGCATTCTTCAGCGTCTCTGTTTTGCGGAAGCGGCAACTGAAGTAAAATTCCGTTAACTTCAGGATTTCCATTTAATTTTTTTATTAAAGCGATAATTTCTTCCCGCGGTGAATTCTCATCGAGATTATGATGAAAAGATTTTATTCCGACGTCTTCGCATGCCTTGATTTTTGATTTGATGTAAACTTGGCTTGCAGGATCTTTGCCTACCAGAATCGTCGCAAGACCCGGAATTTCTCCAGTTTGTTGTTTAATTTTGCCGACTTTCTCTTTAATTTCGGCTCTTTTATCGTTTGAAATTCTTTTACCGTCAATTAGTTTCATTTTTCCCTCAATATAAACTAAAATATTTAGCGGATATATTTTTAAGCCGTTAAGTCAAAATTATACTAACTAATGCATTGGAAGACAATCTATTGAATTAGAAGTTACGAGAAAGTGGCATTATTTTGTATAATAAGCATTCAGCGCAATGCTCTAATTACTCGGGTTGAATGTGGAGGGGTCGCATAGTTGGTCTAGTGCGCCGGTTTGCTAAACCGGTGTACGGATGAAAGTCCGTACCAAGAGTTCGAATCTCTTCCCCTCCGTTCCAATCTTTTCTTCGGCGTACGCTTCATAGAAATGTAAACGTATGCCGTACATAATAGTAAAAGAGGTGAAAATCTCAAAAGCACGTTTGACAAAATAGAATACTTTTGTATATAATCATTTTTGCGAATTCGGTAATTTTAGTGAGTTATGACGTTAAACGTTATGGAGGTAGAGCAGATGGCAGTCCGGCTACGTTTGCAGAGAAGGGGCAAACCAAAAAGACCTTATTATAGAGTCGTAGCAGTTGATCAAAGAGCAAAAAGAGATGGAGAGCCTATTGAAATTCTTGGACAGTACGATCCCATCGCAAAAGATAACAAATTTAACGTTAGCATGGAAAGAATAAATTATTGGTTAGGCGCCGGAGCGAAAGCTTCAGAAACGGTAGCTGTATTGATAAAAAAGAATCAAATAGTTGAAAATAAACGATAATTTTTGATGTTTGAGGTTACATATTACTGGGAGGGACTTATGAGAGATCTAGTGCTTTTTATTGCGAAAGCTTTAGTTGACAATCCGGATCAGGTAGAAGTAAAAGAAATTGCCGGCGAAAAAGCAACCGTTTTAGAATTGAAAGTTGCTGACGGAGACAGAGGTAAAATTATTGGGAAAGAAGGCAGAATTATAAAAGCAATAAGAGTTATTGTAAATTCAGCTTCTGCAAAACTCGATAAGAGAGCAACCGTTGAAGTTGTAGAGTAGTAAAATGAATCCTAAAAAAAGCGATTTGAAATGGAAAGTTTCTGATGTTTTAGGTTTTGAGGTCTTTAACCAAAACGGAAATCGACTGGGGATTCTTTCTGATATTATATCAACAGGCAGTAACGATGTCTGGGTTGTAAAATATTATAATGAGGAAATCTTGATCCCTGCGCTAAAAAATATAGTAAAAGAAGTGAATATTGTAAGGAAAAAAGTTTTTGTCGTCTTGCCTAAAGAATACGAAGATATTTATGATCATGTAAAATCTGCAGACGATATTCTTGAATACAACGGCTATTTTGTATATGAAGATTGATATTCTTACAATATTCCCCGCAATGTTCAAGGGACCTCTTACAGAAAGTCTGATAGGAAAGGCAGTAGGAAAAGAGATTATCAAAATTAATATAACTGATGTAAGATCTTTTTCTAAAGATAGTCATAAAAAAGTTGACGACAAGCCTTTCGGCGGCGGCGGCGGCATGGTTATGAAGCCTGAGCCATTGTACGATGCTATAAAGAGCGCAGGTGTAAAAAAAAAGAATAACTCATATAAAAATCCTTATGCAAAGCCTTATGTCATCTATATGTCTCCGCAGGGAAAAACCCTTAATCACAGGATCATAAAAAATCTTGTAAAGTTTAAGTGCCTGGTTATTATATGCGGTCATTACGAAGGTATTGACGAACGCATTATAAATTATGTTGATGAAGAAATATCCATAGGCGATTATGTTCTCACCGGCGGCGAGATTCCCGCGATGGTTTTGGTTGACGGTATTGCAAGAATGCTTCCAGGCGTTGTCAAAGAAGAAAGCTCTGTAAAAAACGATTCGTTTTATAATGGATTATTGGACTATCCGCATTACACAAGACCTGCAGTGTTCAAAGGGCATAAGATTCCCGAAATTCTCTTATCGGGAGATCATAAAAAGATCGGCGAGTGGCGCGCAAAAGAGGCGTACAAAAGGACTAAAGAACGTCGTCCAGATTTATTAAAAAATAGAGTGAAAAATTGAAAGATGAATTTAAAGTGGCGATAAAAAAGTAAATGACAATGTTTGCGCCTGTGCGGACAAACTTAAGTTTTACATTTAGCAGGCTGTTTTTAACTCAAACTCGAAGCTCTATTTGTATATTTATAAGGAGCAGTAGAATGTCGCTATTAGAGCAAGTGCAGGCAGCGCAGAAAAAAGACATAGGAGTTAGTTTTAAGTCGGGCGATCAGGTAAAAGTATATTTTAAAGTGGTTGAAGGTGCAAACGAAAGGATACAGGTTTTTGAGGGGATAGTTATACGCGTTAAAGGCAGCGGGCTTTCAAAGACTTTTACGGTAAGAAAAATTTCTTTAGGCGTAGGAATTGAAAGGATTTTTCCTATTTATTCGCCTCGTATTGATAAAATTGAAGTTGTAAGACGCGGAAAAGTGCGCAGAGCAAAACTTTATTATCTGAGAAATCTTTCAGGTAAAGCGGCGAGAATCTCCGAAGATTCTTCAAGAAGAGATATTAAAAAAGAAACGGCGGCGAAACCTCCCGCAGCAAATTAAGAAATTATTTTTTTTCTCTATTCCTATTTGAAGAGGGATTTTCTATTTTTCTCTCTGCTTGCGGGGGTAGAGATTTTTTTCTGCCGTCTTCGTCTCTCAGGATTTCGAGCTTGCCGCATAGCGTTTTTATTCTGTAGTCAAAATTGCGTGATAAAGACAAAGGAAGAAGATAATCGTTCATATCTTTGCGCGGAAACGAAGTTCTCGCTGCAATCTGAGTTTGCCGCAGTTTAATAATACGCACGCTTCAAAGGAATTTTGCTTTTCTCATTCTCGCGGAGTGGGATATTTTTTTGTTTCTCCATTGATAATGGTGGATAATATAAATGCCGTTATTAAAAACTTTGATTTGTCGCACTGGTGAAAAACGTGCTTTTGGATATATTCTCTTTTGATAAAAATTTTTATGATAAGGGATTTGCCTTAGTTGCAGGTATTGATGAAGCCGGACGGGGTCCTTTAGCAGGTCCGGTAGCAGCTGCAGCCGTAATACTCCCCAAAGATTTAACAATCCCTGATTTAAATGATTCCAAACAATTATCGGAAAAAAAAAGAGAAACTCTTTTTGAAATAATAAAGGAAAAAGCGCTGGCTTATGCTATTGCGAGCGTTGACAATAAAATTATTGACAAAATAAATATTTTGCAGGCAACATTTCTTGCAATGTCGCGTGCCGTGCTGAAATTAAAAATAAAGCCTGAGTTATGTCTTATAGACGGAAACCGCAAAGTTCCCGAACTCCTTTTTAATCAGGAAACAATTATAGGCGGCGACGCAAAAAGCGCAAGCATTGCCGCAGCTTCAATACTTGCTAAAGTCTCCAGAGATAGAATGATGCTTGGATATGCAAAACAGTATCCTGTTTATAAGTTTGAAAAACATAAAGGGTACGGAACAAAAAAACATATAGAAGCTTTAAAAAAATACGGAGTCTGTCCTATTCACAGAGCGACTTTTACTCCTGTAAGCGATATTATTTCTCAAACTAAATTAAATATCTAAAGTTTTGCATATTTTGCTTTGAAGCGGAATGTGGCGGGAAAGTCAATATAATTTTGTCGGCGAACTTTCATCGCGCCGTTTGTGGTTTAATTCTGAAATTGCGGTTACAGCTTGCGCGCGCGGCGATTACGGGGATAAAATGAGAAATACCAGAGATATCGGTTTTGAAAAAGAAAAAGAGGTTGTCAAATACCTTAAGAAGCTCAAGTATAAAATTTTAACAACGAATTTCAAAACGAACTTTGGCGAAATAGACATAATAGCGAGACAAGGCGATACTATAGTTTTTGTAGAAGTGAAATACAGGAAATCTTCTTATAGCGGGACTCCTCAAGAGGCGGTAACCGTAAAAAAACGGCAAAAAATTATAAAATCAGCGGTAGTCTATATAAAACAGAATGGCATTAAAGATGACATTCGTTTTGACATTGCGTCTGTGGATGACAATAAAATTGAAATAATAAATTCTGCATTTGTCCTGCCTGAATATCTGTATTATTTATAAGAGTTTTTACCTTTTATCGTTATGCCGAACGAGCCGAAAAGCGTACAAATTATCAAGTTTATAAGTAAAATCTCCGAAAAACTAACCGCTGCCAGTCTTTTATATTGGCAAAAAAATAAAAAGAGACTGACAATTAAAGCTGTGAATTTCTTATTCTCATTTTTGCGAACATTTAAACGAATTTTAAAATTTAATGATTGTTTTTATATTTAGTTTTTGTTATATTTTAATCAAGGTTTGCTATGAATAAAGAAATTAAACACGCGTGTTTTAATAGAATTGTTAAATGTACTCTGGCTGTAATAATTATTTTAGCTGCTATATTTATTTGTATATGCTTTTTTGGTCACAAAGAACTTTTGAAGAGTTTTGTTGTTGAACTGTTATATTTAACTGATAATTTAATTCTGCCTAAACAAGTCTCGCAAGATGCGTTTTTATCGACGATTACAAATTTTTACACAACTATAATCACTGTCTTAATTATTATGGTAGGACTGATATCTAGTTTGGGGCTTCTTTATGTTAGAAATGTGTCAAAGCGGGATATAGAAAGAGAAATTAGAGAAAGTTTAAAAGGGGAGTTTTTCAAATCATATTTATCTGAAATGGTGAGAAAAACTGTTGATGAAAATCTTGATATTGCGGATATAACGGAGGCGTGCGGGAATTTATCCGAACAAGTTGATTCTTTGAAAAAGCGTATTGAATTTTTAGAAAAATTGGCAAGTGCAAAAGCGTCTGATACTTTATATAGAGGAAATACGTCAAATGGCAGTAATAAGAAGGATATTGAGACAAACGACGAGAAGCGATAATACTCTTAATACTTCCGATTCGCTGTTAGATTATGCTTCGCAAAATAATATTAAAACGGATCCTCTAGACTTAGAGGCGCTTGCGAGTTCTCTAAAAATTAAGATTAAAAAAATAGAGCGCCAGGATGATATTTCAGGCATGCTTTTTAAAAAAGATAATAATTATATAATTGAAATAAACTCTTTAAATCATCTAAGAAGACAACGTTTTACCCTTGCGCATGAATTAGCGCATTTCTGTTTACATAGACATTTAAATACTGCTTTTAAAGACGTCGTTTTTTTTAGGGGCGCAGATCAATCAATAGAGGAAATTCAAGCCAATGATTTTGCTTCAAAGCTCGTAATGCCTGAAAAAAAATTCAGAGAAGCGGTAGCTCAAGGAAAAAATTCTATAGAACAGTTATCCGATTTATTTCAAGTCTCTTCTTTAGCTGTCAGGGTAAGGGCTAAAAATTTAGGTTTTAGCGGACATGGATTGTGATGAAGTATATACCGATAATTAAAACTGGAAACGCAGAGATTAAAGGCGTCGGCTTTTTAGACGATTCAATAAAAGATACTATAACTCCTATTTTTGAGTTAACGCGTTCAAGAAAGACAAAATTATCTGAAGGACCTATATTTAAAAAACTTGATAAGATTGAAGAAATTTTTGGCGTAGCAAGACCTTTTATATTGGATCTTACCAGCGACGAACGGCTGTTAAATACAGAAATTCGCAGTTTGCAAAATTCAGTTGACGGATATAAAAACTGGTGCGACTTCTTATTCCGCCAAAAAAAAAGGTTCCCTAAGGTTATACCAATGCTGCAGATTGTAGAAGATGAAACTATTACTGTTGAGAAAAACAGAGACAATTTAAAAAAACAAATTGAATTCGTTGTTTTAAACTTTGATATTTTTTTCTATCAAAACAGAATAACTGACGATTGTTATGAAGATGACTTATCTATCGTATATAGCATACTGGGGGAAAGTGATATTAAGAAAAAACTGTACTGTTGCATAGATTCTGTTTTTATTAATCAAAATAAAGCTTTAGATGTCTCAAAAGAAGTGATTGAAAGGATTAGAGATATTAATCAAAAATTTAATATAGTTAACTTTTCTACAGCCGGAACGTCTTTTCCTAAAAGCGTTTCAGATTGCAGCGCTGACGACTCTGTTACTGTAAAGCTGGAAGAAGTAGCCGTATGGGATAAGGTTGTTAACTCTATAAAAGATCTCAATATTATATATGGAGATTATGGCTCGGTAAATCAAGAAAGAAATGATATCGTAACGAATAGATGGATTCCAAGAATTGATGTTTCAACAAATGATATTTTGTTCTATTATAGAAAAAGAAAAGAAGGCGATACGTATCTATCAACTTATGCCAATGTAGCTAAAAGAGTCGTAGATGATTTAAGATATAAATCGCTCGGCAGTTTTATACATTGCTGGGGGATTGAGCAAATAGAAAAAACATCTCGAGGAGAAAAAACTGGATTATCTCCGTCATTTTGGATATCAGTCAGATTAAATATTCATCTGACAGTACAAGCAGCTTTAAAAAACGCTATCTAATAACTTTAATCTCCCCTATAAGATTTAAGAGGTCTTCTTTTATTGTGAATTTTCCTTTATCTTTTAAAAATATTTTATATATCGGATTTATTTTTTTTGTTAAAGATTGATACGAAATGTTTTTCACGTCTTTAAGAGTGAGTTTATTTGCCGCTATAGCTCTCATTTCTTCCGTCGGTAAGTGTTTTTGGTTTTTATTTAGAAATTTTGAGATCGCGTTGGGTTTACAAAATTGAATAAGCGAAATCTTAGATAATTTTTTATTAATTTTTGCAGATCTGATAGTTTTAAATTTTTTATCAAATAAAATTATGCCGACTCTTTTTGGAGATAAGGCGCATATTTTTTTAAAAAGTTTATTTGTGCAAACAATATTAACCTCATCAAAAGTTATTAAATAATCTTTAAGTTGTTGTTGTAAGCATTTTAGATTGTCTAAGTCGCCTTTAATCTCAAAAGATATCGTTTGATTTTTTAAAAGTAACACTAAATCCGCTCTTCTCTTATTTTTAGAAAATAATAATTCATTGCTTAAAATAGCGCCTTCGTTGTTGTCAAGCAACCAGTCTATAAATTTTATTTTTATTTCATTTGCTGACAAAAGTTTATTATCACTCATAGGATAATTATATAATATTTTATATAAGGCATATTTAAATTTCTTTAAGCTTTAAGATACATATAAACGCAAATTTCATTTCTTATGATATTAATCATGGGGCTTTATGCATATAACCTTAAATGAAATATAGCGGGAATTAAAATGAAGTCCAAAAGAGAATCATACATTAAAGACTTTATTTAGTTAATGCTGCAAGTTTAATAGGATTTATCCTTAAGCAAATCTCAAATTTTAGAGTTTTTGTTTTATTTACAATAGCCGAATTATAAATAAAGTCGTAATTTGTTGTGTGAACACTCAATCGCTCTTAAATAATTCTTTAAGTTTTAATTAAAAATATTCCATAGAATGGATGCGTAAATTTTTTTATGTTTTGACTTTTTTAGTCGTGCCTTAAAGCTTCAATAGGGTTTAGAAGCGCTGCTTTTCTTGCAGGCCACACGCCGAAAACCAAGCCGACAAATCCCGAAAAACAGAGAGCAAGTCCTATAGAAAAAAACGTTATATAAATTGTCCATCCGGCAAGTTTGCTTATCACAGCAGATGCTCCAGCTCCAAATAGTATTCCCATAATGCCGCCGCAGCAGCATACGAAGACAGATTCAATAATAAACTGAAATAAAATATCGGTGTTATTTGCGCCTATAGCTTTTCTCAGTCCTATTTCTTTTGTTCTTTCAGAGACGGAAACAAACATGATGTTCATTATGCCTATTCCGCCGACAAGCAGAGTTATGAAAGCAATAGATCCTAAAAGAAGAGTGAATGTTTGCGACATCGAAGAAATTGTTTTTTGAATTTCCACCATGTTGATTACTTCCACAGCATCTTTTTTGTCCGCAGGTATTCTATGCGTAAATAAAAGTCTTTTTATTATAGCTTCAGAAACTTTTTTCGTATCCGAATCGTTTTTTGCCTGTGTTTGCACTCCTATATGGACTAAGAGTTTAGTGCCGAACATCCTGTGCATAGCGGTATTTAAGGGAATAACAACTTTGTCGTCTTCGTCGCGATACGAATTTGAACCTTTAGCGGGCAGAACCCCTATGACTTGAAAGTCTACTCTATTAATTTTTACATATTTGCCTATAGGGTTAAAATTTTCATCGCTGTAAATTTTTTCTACTACGGTTTTTCCCAATACCGCCACTTTTTTCCTCTCTCTGTTTTCAGCTTCCGTAAAAAATCTGCCGATAGCTGGATTAGAATTGGTTGAATCGGCATAATTTGCGGAAACTCCTTCAAGTCTTGTGCTGTGATTTTTATTATTTACAACGATTTTTTCAAGATTATATCTATATACGTAGCCGCTGACGGTTTGTATGCCCGGAACATTATTTTTAAGATCGTCTATATCGCCGACATTTAGTTTTATATATGCGCCATTTTGCGGCTTGCCGGGAACTACTATTAAAGTATTTGCTCCCAAACTTGAAATATTTTTTTCAATATCCTTTTTCGCTCCATTGCCGACGGCAAGCATTGCAATCAGGCTTGCAACTCCCATGGTAATGCCCAGAACCGATAATATGGAGCGCATTTTGTTTCCCACAAGAGACCTCAGAGCCTGTTTAGAATAATCTCTAAATCCTGTTAACGAAAAAGTTTTATACTTGAATGGTTTCTTTTGAAGGATTGGACTTATTGAACTGTCTTTTTCCTCAGTTTTTTTATCGGATGTTATAAGCCCGTCTTGCATATTTATAATTCTTGTCGCGCAGGCGGCGAGTTCCACTTCGTGGGTAACCATTATTATTGTTATGCCTGCATTGTTTAAATCTTTGAGTATTTTTATGATTTCTTTTGCGGATTTTGTATCTAAATTGCCTGTCGGTTCATCTGCAAAAATTATTAACGGTTTATTTATAAGGGATCTTGCAATGGCGGCTCTCTGCTGCTGCCCGCCGGAAATTTCATTTGGACAATGGTTTATACGTTCGGATAAACCTACCATATCGAGTAGTTTTGCGGGATCTCCCCTCTGTTCTTTATCTCTTGAATCCGCGTAAACTGCGGGCAAGGCGACGTTTTCTAAAATTGTGAGTCTTGGCAGAAGATTGAACTGCTGGAAAATAAATCCCAAATATTGGTTTCTCAAAGCGGCAAGTTCGTTATTGGAATACTTTGAAACTTCTATTCCAGCAAGTTTATAATAACCTTCTGAGGGCTTATCAAGCAGTCCCAATATATTTAAAAGCGTGGACTTCCCGCTTCCGGAATGTCCCATGATGACGACAAATTCGCCTTGTGCGATTTCCAGATTTATGCCGTGCAATACCGGAACGTCCAGCTTTTCCATGTGGTATGTTTTCGCGAGATTTTTGAGTTCTATTACTTTCATTTTAATTTTCCGTTTTTACGCTTTCTCTCCGCAGCGCAGTCGCCGTGAGTAAATTTTCTCTCTTTCACTTTCTTAAGGCAGCTGCAGCTGAAAATTTTGCGGCGCGCGGTTTCTGCCGGCAAAACACTCCGCTTGCGTTTCAGTTTCCTGATAAAAGCGTTGAAAGAGAGGCAGTTTTTAAAGAGACGAGGCAGTCGATGATTTTACTTTTTAGAAGATTTGAAAGTGACAACAGTTTCGCCTGCTTTTAATCCTGACAAAATCTCGGTGAATATGCTGTTGTTTATGCCGGTTTCTATTTCTCTTGTTTCAAATTTCGGTTTGTCTGTGGTTCCCGTTTTTACGGTTACTGTCTTCTTGTCTCCTTCTTCGTTGATAAAGATGTTATCGATTGACGGCGCGTTATTTTTGGATTCTATTGTTATCATTACCGTCACAGTCATTCCTGATTTAAACACTTCAGGTTTTTTTATAGGATTTATCCGTACTTCATATATCGTAACGTTATCTAAAAGTTTTGATTCGTAAGATATATGTTCTACAATGCCTTCAAACTTTTCGTTAGGGTATGCGTCTAAATACATTTTAGCTTTGCTGCCATTTTTAATATATCTCAAATCAGTCTCGTCTATAACTGCTTCAACTATCAAATCGTCAGCCATAACTAAAATCGCCTCATCGCGAAGCACGGTTTGACCCGGCTCTTTTTGTCTTGAAATAATAAAACCGTCCATGTAAGCAACAATGGGCGTCTGTTTATAGATTTCCTGGCATTTTATATATTCTTGTTCGCCTACAGCTCTTGCCATATCAACTATTGATACTCTTTCGCTGGAACTCATCCAAACAATAATTTGTCCTTTTTTTATTTTATCCCCTTCGTTTACGAGGATTTTTTCAACTCTCCCGCCAAATGAAGGCTTAATAGCAAGCCTATTTCTTGGCTTTACGCAGCCGTTTTCCCTGAGTTCTACAGCCAAATCTCTGAATTTAAGAGTAGTTTCTTCATCTATCGCTTGTTTTGACGATTTAAACTTAAATATAAAAAGTACTGCAGTCGCGGCAACTGCAGATAGTATTAAAATTAGAATGAATTTTTTCATATTATTTCTCCTTGAGACTCCTTTCCTGTGAAAGTGTCCCAATGCACTCTCTTCAAGGCTGCGCTTTTTTTGGCGTCGAGCAATTCTATTTGTGCAAGAATGTAATCTTTTTCTATTGAATGCCAATTATTATAATTTACAAGTCCGCTTACGTATTCTTTTGCCGAGATTTCCGCCTGAAGTTTTGTGGCGCTTAAATACTGCGTTTTTACAGCAACAAGTTCGTAAGCATCTAGCAGACTGTTATAATATTTTACTGCTTCCGCTTTTAAAAGATTGGCGGTATTCTTTAGATTTTCGGAAGCGATTTTCAGATTATTTGAAGCAATTTGTGTCTTTGAGTATCTTTCTCCGCCAGTAAAAATTTTAAAAGAAAGCGATATTTTCGCAGCCATGTTCTGTTTGCAGACTGTCTGTTTGTTGTCAAATAGAGGAATTTCGCCGCCAAGATGCAGCGAAGGCAGCCATTGTCCTTTAGCTTTTAAGCTTTGAATTTTACAGGAATCAAGATTATACTGCGCCATTAAAAATTCCGGCATCGCGGTTATTAGGTTGTTATAGTCAGGTTCTTGCGGTAACTTTTCAAGACAGTCAAGTCGTTCGTTTGTTTCCAAAACTGACGTAATATCATTCCTGCCTATAGCTTCTAGCAAGTTCGACGAGGCGGTTTTTATATATCTTTGCGCTGTTTTTAAATCATTTTCTACAATTGCGGTATCGGCTTCCTCTTTCTTTAACGAGGTGATATTGCAGTTGCCTGAATTATATTTAAGCTCTATCATATTTTTGCTTTCTATTTTCTTTTCCTTTATACATTCCAATAACTTGACTTTTTCATATGCCCACATAAGATCTATGTGCGCTGCGGCAGCTTTATAAAGCGCATCGGAAACAATCTTATTATAATGCGCTTGTGCGGATTTAAGTTTAAGAGCGTTAGTTTTTACATCGCTATATGTGCCAAATCCTGAAAAAAGATTAAGAGAAGCTTCTAATTTATGAAAATATGAAAAATCTTTTTCAAAGTTATTTGTCAAAGCACTGCTTTCAAAATTTATTTCCGGCAAAAATGCGCCGATAGAAGTAATATATTCTTGCTTCGCGTTTTTTAAACTAAGCTTTGCAGCCGCGATAGACGGGTTATTTTTTAAAGTCTGTATTTTAACCGTCTCTCTGGTAATTTCTTCAGCAAAAACATAAGAATTTATAATAAATATTGACGACAAAACAATCCAAAAATTTTTCATAATTAAATATCTGCGTTTTTCAAGATTATTACAACTGTGGACATTTCACTATATCTCTTTTTTCTAATTAAAGTCAATCAAGCCCAAAAGCGTCTCAAAAGTCCAAGTTCCGATGGTTTTGGCAAGATATCCTGCAGGGTTTTTAAGAATTGTGCGTTCGGTCGGCGGCAATATATCAATATATGCACTATATACATAACAACGGCATAACTTATATATGCATATGACGGTTTATATGAAAAAATTGTTTTGTGTAAAATGTTTGGCTAAGTAATTTGCCAAAGATACTGCGTCCTTTTTGCCGAGCGTTGTCCCGAACAACTATCGCGCGGACTTAATTTGACACTATCTTGAAATTTTAGATACAATATAACAGTATAAATTGCGAATGGAGTCGCTGTAAAGAGGAAAAGAGGGATTTATAAAAATGAAAAGAACGTTTCAGCCGAATAAAAAAAGAAGAAAAAAGAAGTTAGGTTTTATGGCGAGAATGGGAACGCCCGGTGGAAGGAAAATTTTGAGCGCGCGCAGAAGAAAAGGACGTAAAACAATCAGCGCATAAAACAATTTATGCAAACAGACGACAGGAAAAACTCATCAGGAAATTTATTCCCCGAAAATAGTGCTGGAAAAAAATTTTCTTTTACATATTTTGAGCGGCTGCATATCCAAAAGGATTTTAACAAAGTATTTAAAAACGGGCTTAGACTTGAAAATAAAAATATAAAGGTCTTAGTTTACAAGAGAAATGACGGACATATTATAAGAAGACTTGGGCTGATTACGCCTAAAAAAACAGGGACGGCCGTCGTAAGGAACAGAACAAAAAGAAGACTAAGGGAAATGTTTAGAACTAATAAACATTTTTTTGAGCCCGGTTTAGATTTGATTTTTATTTCCAAACCTGAAACCGCATTGCTGAATTATAGTAGTCTAAAAAAAGTTATTTTGGATTTGCTCAAAAGTGCAGAGTTATATAATCCGGAGTAATTGCATATATATATGAAGAAAATCGCGCTTTTTTTAATTAAATGTTATAAATTTGTCTCGCAGGTTCTTCCATCTGTATGTCGTTTCCAGCCAAGTTGTTCTACTTATGCTTATCAGGCAATAGAAACGCACGGTTTTTTTAAAGGCTTTTTTTTAGCTTTTAAAAGAATTATTCGCTGCCATCCTTTTTGCGGCGGCGGTTTTGATCCTGTGCCTATGCCTAAAAAGAAAGATTAACGTTAAAAGGAAGTTGTAATGCAAAAGAATTCTATTTTATTTGTAATATTATCGGCTTTTACAGTTTTTATATGGTATTTTTTCTTTACTCCGCAGCAAAAACAGTTGTCCCAACTGCCGCCGCAAGCTCAAAGTATGACTGATGCGCTGGATGCTCAATATCCTAAACTTAACGACGCGGATTTAAGCGGATCATCTGAAATAAGTAGCGCATACGCTGAAGAAAAACATGTAAACATTGAAACCGAACAATACAAAGCCGTTTTAACAAATAAGGGAGCGGGGATATTGAGCTGGTCTGTTAAAGAAAGAAGTGGACAATGGGTGGATTTGGTGTTTCCAGAATCTGCGCCTGTTATGGCGAATTTTCCCGGTTTAATTTATAAAATTGTTTCAAAATCCAATGAAAAAGTAGTTTTTGAATATGTTTCCAAAGACGGTTGGAAAATTACAAAAACATATAACTTATCAAATCTTTATATGCATAATTTAAACATTTCTATTGAAAGAAAAGGTAAAACGCCATTTCCGCAGATAGACTTCAGATGGGGACCGGGACTCGGTACTGATGTCAAAGAATTGAAAGAAAACATATCGTTGACAAGAGCTTTGGCTTGCGCTGCGTTAAAACCTGGGAAGCTCAAAAAACTTAAAAATACTGTGGAATCTGCTTCTCTTTACAAGTGGCTGGCTGTAGATAATAGATATTTCCTTGCCGCATTTATACCCGAAAAACCCGCGGATTTTGATAAAATTATACCGTCAAAGGCGGACAAACACCATCCTTATTCTATTGTTCTCACGGCGGTAGCTCCTAAAAATATCGCTAAAAAGGATTATTCAGTCAACTTTTATTTAGGTCCTAAGAACTATACGCATCTAAAAACTTACGATTTAGGTTTTGAAAAAACCGTAGATTTCGGATTCTTTGGATTTTTAGGTAAAATTGCTTTTTCGATTCTGTCGTTTTTCTATAAACTTACGCACAATTACGGCTGGGCGATTATAATGCTTACGGTTGTTATACAGATTTTAGTTTTGCCGTTAACTTTAAAAAGTTTTAAATCTGCGGCGGCAATGAAGAGAGTGCAGCCTATAATAAAGGATATTCAGATAAAATATAAAGATAGTCCGCAAAGACTTCAGGCGGAAATGTTGAATGTTTACAAATCGCAGAAAGTTAATCCTTTGGGCGGCTGTCTGCCTATGCTTTTGCAGCTTCCTATTTTCTGGGCGTTTTTCACAATGTTGAGAAACGCTTATGAGTTGAGAAACGAAGGCTGGATTTTGTGGGTAAAAGATTTGTCCGCTGCAGATCAGTTTATGCAGTTGGGGTCTTTCAATTTGAATATTCTTCCTTTGATAATGGGTATAGGAATGTTTTTTCAACAGAGGATGACCGCCGTAACATCGGATCCTACGCAGAAAAAAATGATGTACATAATGCCTGTAGTGTTTACGTTTATGTTTTGGTCTTTTCCGTCGGGACTTGTTATCTATTGGCTTACTAACAGCATAATTTCAATGATGGAGCAGTATTTCATAATAAAAAAGAATGCAGTTCGCGTAAAACGCGTTTAGCGCTGCAAATCGCGCGGAGCTGGCGGTAAAAAAGAATGCTGCGCAGAGGTGTAAAATAAATGTCGGAAATAGAATTTAGAGGTAAAGATGTAGCGGAAGCGATAACTAAAGGTTTAACACAGCTTGGCTGCAATAAAGAAGATGTGGAAATAAAAATCGTCAGCGAAGGCACAACCGGGCTTTTTGGACTTATGGGCGCAAAACCTGCTGTTGTCTTGATGTCGTTTGACGATTCTAAATGCAACGATAAGACGTTCTTTGAGTCCGACTCTAAGAAAATTCGTAAAAAGTAAGTTAAAAAAGCCGTAAAATCGAGCCTGCTAATGAAGGATAAAAAAATAACTATAAAAAAACTTAGTAATAGGAAAAAGAGAATAGAGTAATATGGATAAAAGTAAATTAATTGCCGTTGTCGGCGTTTCTGAAAATCCGGGTAAGATCGGCTGCCGGATTTTTACTGATTTGCTGAAAGCAGGTTTTAAGACTTTGGCTGTCGGTATACGCGGCGGTGCGGCTGCGGGAGAAACGGTGTATAAGTCGTTGAAAGATTTACCGGTAAAACCCGATATAGTTTTGACGGTAGTTCCGCCTGCCGGTACTGATAAGACGATTGATGACGCGATAATTCTTGGCATAAAAGAAGTTTGGATGCAGCCGGGATCTCAATCTGAAGCTGCGGCGCAAAAAGCGAAAGCTGCAGGAATAAAAGTGACGGAGCAAGGTTGTTTTATGGTTGTACACGGAATATGGTAATTTAAACTTTCAGGTTTATCTTTTGCGGTTATTAAAGAGTCGGCGCGGAAAAAGGTTGACAGGTATATGAGATTGCCGTTTACCAAAGATAAAAAATATAAGAATCAATGCGCCGTACTCGGAATTTTTAACAATAAAGAGAAATATTGTATTATCTTAGCAAGTTCTCTGTAGAAAGATAGTTTAGCGGCGGCTTGCATACGGACAACTTTTAATGTTTAGCAATCAATAGTTCGTCGAATAATACTTGCTTATAGTCAGCCGTTCGGTTAATGACATACGCGAAAGCGGTATTATTAGTTGTCTGTGTAAAGAAAAAATATGCATAGTCTGAAAATTGCATTAGAGGCGCCGCAAATTTCATACGCTTTTTATGCTTCTTTGCGCTCTCTTGTGTTTTTACACACACAAATCAAAAACTCGACTTGATTGCGGCTTTTTGGTTAAAGCATAGGCACAGAGCAAAGACGTTTTCAGTTTTTGGAAAAAAAGGCGACCTTCGGCAAGAAGATAATTGATTATTTTAGTCATATAGTAGCAAGAAGCTAAAAAAAGGAAATCCGTTATTACTCCTGCCGTCCCGATAGGATAGGATAGGATAGGATAGGATAGGTATGAAGAGAGTAATATCAGCTGTTTTAACGCTGTTGCTTATATCGGGTTGTGTTGTCCCGCCTCGTCAACTAGTCACGTCGGACGCTGTTGCAGATGTTACCGAACCGTCGCAGTTCTCACCCGTACCTGCGGAAAGCGTAGAAACTCTTCAAGCACCAAACACGCACGATAATCAACGCTGGTATGTCAAGTACTCAAAACACATTGCCGTCGCTTGGTCTGTGCTTTCCTTTGTAGCTATAGCTTGGCTGTGTTACGCAGGTTGGACTGAGCATTCTAAGGCTTTAAGGCTCGCAGAAGAATTAGATACGCTTAAAAAGGCTGAAAAGAAAACAGTGTACGGCGAAGAAGATAAACAAGCCCTGTGCCAATACATAGACTTGGTTACAGACGAGTTAATGCAGGCTAAAGAACAGGGAGCCGCTTTAGCCCATGAAATAGAGCTGATTAAGGAAGCTGAAACAGAACAGGGAAGACTTGAGCAGGCTGAAAGGGTCATTGAAGCCGAGAGATTTACTAAATCTACTCTAGAGGCTAACGAGAACCTAAAAAACTCGCTCGCCCAGCAACAGCAGATAAACTGCTCCCTGCAAAAACTGGTGAACGAATTAAGAGACACCCTGATGGCTATAGATAATGACATCTAGACAAGAAAAGCCCCTTTGAACAAGCATTAGCCTGCTCTCTGGGGCATGTCGGCTGAATAGTTGCAAAATTTTAGTAAAAGCTTGTATAATAATGACAGATACTCTTGTTCTCGCAATATGACAAGATTACGCTAATAACCTTTTATTATTATTTCAAAATAGACGCAGCTGGTGATTCCGTTGTGTTTATTTTTTGGTTGCAAACATGCAAAGCAGAGCAAACCGATTTCAGTTTTTTGGAAAAAGGTGACATTCGGAAAAAAGATAATTAATTATTTTGGTCTCAGCCGAGCGGGATAACAGAAAAGGCAATATTTGCAAGCGGGTCAAGCCAATGAGAAGAATTAGAAGCGGTAAAAATCCGAGTAAATTGGTGCAGGTCTGGGGAACGGCTCAGATTTTTAATTGGCTAAAAGGCATCGCAAAAAAGCAGGAAGATACAACGCCCAGCGGGGTTTTGCAGCAGTTTTTTAAAAGATTTTTAGAGCGTGATGCCAATGAGAAAAATGATAAGAAACATCGCATTGGGTGCCGAGTTGATTATGTGACTTGGTCAAGGTTACAGGTGCGAGCAAAGCAGAAGAATATGTCGCTGAGTTCGCTGTGCATGAATATACTTGAAGAGCAAATGATTGAGTACAAAAAGAACGAAATAAAATGATAATAAAAAACAGGGCAGCTCTATGGGATAAAATTGTCCTGTACGCTTTGCGGCTATGCTCTTTATTTTTGTAAGTAGAAGAATGTTCTTGTTACTAAATTATACAAAAAAATGAAAAGAATGATATCGCTGTTATTATGACAGAGCTTAATTTAAGGATATATAAATGGAAAAGTGTATATGTATATGTATATGTATATGTATATTAATGACTATGCAGGCATGCGGCGGAAAAAATAATAAAGTTGTTAATGCCATAAATGATAACGAAAAAGAAACTAATTATTACGGCGAGGTTGCTGAGAATAATATTATTGTTGAAGGTGCTAAGGAAGAAGTGGCGGAAGAAAAAAAAACAATAATCGGCGGATTAGTTGACAAAGGACTAAACGCATATTCGTGGGCAGTTAACAAGGTGTCGGGATATGTGCCAGAGCAGGTAAAAACAGTGTGGAACAAAATGCCCGCCGGTGTTAAAATTGCTGTGTTTCTTATTTTAGCCAATTTCCTGAGAATGGGCATAAACAAACTTATGAGCTGCAGAGCAAAAGCAGCTTCCGCTCCGACGCAGACAGAAAAAAAACCTAAACTTGAAAATATAGCAGTGGACACCAGAAAGGAAGACGGGCAAGAAGGCTTTTTGAAGGATGACGTAGTTGAATACCTTGACCAAATTACAGAGCCAACAATGGTAGAGGAACAATTGATACAAAAACCTGTCGGCATGAAAGCGAAAGACGGACTGCCTATGAATGCACCTGATCACCAATTCAACAGGATGACTGTTTTTGACATGACCGACACAAAAGAAAAAGCTATTGCAGAGCAGGCGCAGCAAAACTATGAGCGGACGCTTAAAAACAAAGAAATAAAGCTTAAGACAGATTATGTCTTGCGCAACGACAGGCGTGTGCATATATATAGACAGCTCAGAACAAATAGTAGAGGCGAACTATATAACGGCAAAATTCCAGATTCTATTTACACGCACAAGCCCGGACAGCAACAAACGCTGAGGGACGGCATTTTTAGAGGAAACATAGAATAAATAAAAACAGGCAGATAGGAACGATATCTGCCTGTCATTTCTTTCGTCAGGAGACGAAAAGATAAGACCACCCGACGTGCCAACCGAGAATAAATGAACAAGACCAGATAGAGTCTCTTCAAAAACAAGTAGGCGAAAAAGCAGCTATTATCACTCAGCAAACTGCAGAAATAAACACCCTGAAAGCACAGCTGTCAGAGAAGAAAAAACGACAATAGAAGAGGGAAAAATGAAGAAGATACTAGTAGTATCGTTGATATGCATGCTTGTTGCAGTGTGAGAGAGAATAAAGAGTCTGACAGCCACCTCTAGGCAAGAAGTACCCGCAGTAGGGCAGGACGCTGATAAAATGAAAAAGATTATATGTATATGTATATGTATATGTATATGCTCGTCGTTCGGCTGTAATAGAACGGCTGACAACGTCAGCCCTGCACCACAGTCCTTAAATGCTTCCGCTTCTGTACCTTCAAGTATTCTCTTGTCACCATCACCAAACGCACCACAATCGACCACGTTGCAAGATAACTGCCCGCCTTGCGTGTGTACTTGCGACGATTATTCACCTTTCCCGATGATATGCTTCATTATTGCAGTAACATTATCAGCTACTGCAATTATTTTATACAGCATCTTGCCAGCATTTCGGGAGTTTATGTTTCAACCCGTTTATTCTTAAGGAGTTAATTATGTCCCCCCAAATAGACACAAAAGACGAAAATATATAAAAGGTGCAATATGGAAATGAAAAAAATTATATGTATATGTATATGTATATGCCTGATGTCTGGCTGTGATAAGTCGCTTAGGCATGGAAGACCTGCGAATGCTGTTGTTGAGGATAAAGGAAGCGAAGGCGTTCCAACGCATTCGCTGACGTCAAATACTTCCGCTTCTAAACCTTCAAACACTCCCGCTCCAACACCTGAGCCGAGTAAGTCTGCTCTGCCTTCGGATACGGCTGATACAGGTAGCTCAGTTGTAAAGATTGTTCTTTGTTTTACTGCTGTTTTTGCTCTTATTGTTGTTACTGCTTTGGGGATATGTAGATATTCATTCCCTAAAGAAGAAGATATTGATATTGCTCCTTATTGTACTAAATTAGAATATGTTGACCGTGCTGAGGAAGACCTTCTTGCTAACGGTTATAAATCTTGTTATTGGGGTAGTGATGAAAGTATTTCTTTGGTTTGGTGTTGTTTCAAGAAGATAACTCGCCGCTGGGGTTATTTTGATTTATTTACGAAAAAGCTGATTAAAGAAATACCTATTAGGAATAAGCTCTTTGGTATTTCTGAATGTTATTATAAGCCTGAGACCTAACCAATAGGAGCTTAGAATGCCCGAAAGCGTTGAGAGCGTTACTGAAGACATTTTAAAGGAAACACGCAACATCTACATTTCCGCACAGTCGTTAATAAGGCGGTTATGCGATAAGTTTGACGAGCCTCCCAGAGACCTGATTGATATGTGCGAAGACATAATAAGTTCCATCGGTATGATTGAGGTTGCTGTAAAAAGAAGTTTAAGAAAATAGCGGAGTGATGGGAAATCGCTCCGCTACTTTATTTAAAGGAATTAACCTCCTCAAACGTGTGTCGTTCACGATTTGAGACCTACATTATATAAAAATTTGAAGAGAGTGCAATGAGAAAATTGTTGCACGAAACAAACAACAAGCCACCTGATGACTTGGCTCCGCTGATAAAAAATGTAATGATATAAGTCAGTGCGTAGAACAGATTCGAGCGTACGCAGAGAGATGTTTTGTTGTAGGTACAAAAGAAGAGCGGAGCAAGATAATGGAGTCTCGCTCCGCTATGCATTAAAGCATTTGGAATTAACAGAATGGGAACTCGGACTATAATATCACAAGCCCCTACCCTATTCATTATTATAGCAAAAAAGGAAAAGATTAAGCATGAATCCAGAAGATGAAGAAAAACATATTACAGACTCGGCGAGGAATATTTTGGAAACTATACATGCAAGGTTTTGGGAAAAGAAACTTGTCCCACCGCAAACGGCTGTAGTTGGGTTGAGAGACGCAATAAACGCAAT
>NZ_JAIXMW010000022.1:0-2217 GCF_020328115.1 Candidatus Endomicrobiellum agilis | reverse complement strand
ACTTTAACATCTTTATTTATAGCTCCAACATATTGGTAGAGGTTATAAGAAAAACTGTCGTAATTATCTATAATCAAAATCATAATTCCTCCGTTTGCGGAGCATAATATGCTTGTAGATTTGGCAAGAAACGATTTAGGCAAAGTAAGCGAATTTGGTTCTGTGGTAGTAACTGAACATATGAAAATTCTAAAGTTGTCGCATGTTAGCCACATAGCTTCTGTAATTAAGTCAAGAATAAAGAAAGGATACGACCATTTAGACGCTTTGTCTGCAGTTTTGCCAGCAGGAACCTTGTCTGGTGCGCCTAAAAAGACTGCATGTGAAATTATAAACAAACTTGAAAAACATAAGCGTGGAACTTATGGTGGCGCAATAGGGTACATAGATTTTGCAGGAAATATGGATATGTGTATTGCGATAAGAATGGCAAAACTTCAGAATGGAAAAGTTTATGTTCAATCCGGAGCTGGTATTGTTGCAGATAGCACTGCTGAAAAAGAATATAACGAATGTTGTCAAAAATCTCAAGCAATTATAAATGCATTGAATTTAGCGCAAACGGAGGAATTATGATTTTGATTATAGATAATTACGACAGTTTTTCTTATAACCTCTACCAATATGTTGGAGCTATAAATAAAGATGTTAAAGTCGTTAAGAATGACGAAATGACAGTTAGGGAAATGGATAATTTGCAATTTACACATTTAATAATTTCTCCAGGACCCGGAAGACCAAACGCTGCCGGTATATGTGAAGAAGCTATAAAATATTTTAAAGGAAAAATTCCTATACTTGGAGTTTGTTTAGGACATCAAGCTATATGCGAAGTTTTCGGAGCAAAAATTACGTATGCCAAAAAGCTAATGCACGGCAAGACAAGCAATATAAATATTGCTAATGGTAATCCTATTTTTAAGGGTCTTCCTCCTGTTATTACAGCCGCAAGATACCATTCTCTTGTTGCTAGTAGAGCTAGTTTTTCAGATGACTTGCTTGTAATAGCTGAAGATAAAGAGTCTCAAGTTATGGGCGTAAAGCATAAAGATTTTGATATTTATGGAATTCAGTTTCACCCGGAATCAATACTTACAAAAAGCGGAGTAACAATAATTGAAAATTTTCTTAAGTTACAAAATTTTAAATAGAGGCAAACATGATAACAGAATCAATATACGAAATATTAAACAAACAAAATCTTACAATAGATAAAACAAAACAAGTTATAAACGAGATAATGGATGGCGCCGCTACAGATGCGCAAATTGCATCTTTTCTTACTGCGTTAAGGTTTAAAGGCGAAACAATAGAAGAAATAACGGCTTGTGCAATGGTTATGAGAGAGAAATGCCAAAAGTTAAACCCTAAATACGATGTGCTTGATATTGTAGGTACAGGAGGGGACGAACTTGCAACGTTTAATATATCGTCAATAGCATCTTTGGTAATTGCGACTGCTGGAGTTCCTGTTGCAAAGCACGGAAACAGAAGTGTATCTAGCAAATGCGGTAGCGCTGATCTTTTTGAGGCTTTAGGTGTAAATATAATGCTTACTTCTAAAGAATGCGAAATAGTGCTAGAGAAAATAGGAATATGTTTTTTAATGGCTCAGACATTTCATTCGTCAATGAAGTATGTTGCTAAGGTTAGAAAAGAACTAAGTATAAGAACAATATTTAACATTTTAGGACCTTTGGCAAACCCTGCTAGAGCAAATTACGAGCTTATAGGTGTATACGATGAAAATCTTGTTGAGCCTATGGCTAATGTGCTTGTAAATCTTGGCGTAAAAAGAGCAATGGTTGTGCATGGACACGACGGACTTGACGAAGTCACTTTGTCTGACACTACAACAGTTTGCGAAGTAAATGACGGTAAAATAAACAGTTTTTTTATTACCCCTGAACAGTTTGGATTAAAAAGATGCAAATTGTCTGAGCTTATAGGGGGTTCTCCAGAAAAAAATAAAGAAATTGCATTAAGCGTGTTAAATAGCGAGCATGGAGCAAAGAGAGATACTGTTGTTTTAAATTCCGCAGTATGTTTGTATATGTTTTATGACAATGTAACTATAAGAGAGTGTATAAAAATTGCTCAAGAGATGATAGACAGCAAAAAAGCTTTAAACAAATTAAATGACTTTATCAAAATGTCTAATAGTTTTAATTGAGAGGTTTATATGGTTTTAGACAAAATAGTTGCTGCTACACGAAT
>NZ_JAIXMW010000009.1:0-50217 GCF_020328115.1 Candidatus Endomicrobiellum agilis | reverse complement strand
CCAATGATTTCTTGCAAATCCATAACCTGATTCAAGATAACTTTTTGAGGTTTCCAATACTTCGGACGCCTCCTCTTGTAATTTCTCAACAGAAGCAGATTCTTTATTGTTACCTAGCGGAGCCAATTTCTTGACCGCCATCTGTTGCGCGGGTTGAGGCAACGGCTTCGTCTGAGCCTGTTTCCCGCACCCTGCGGTTAGCGATATACATATACATATACATATACATATAATTTTTTTCATCTTAACTACTATCCTATTATGTCAGATTATTTGTTTGGCTTCCCGACACGCCTCATTTCATTTCGTTCTTTTTGTACTCAATCATTTGTTCTTCAAGTATATTCATGCACAGCGAACTCAGCGACATATTCTTCTGCTTTGCTCGCACCTGTAACCTTGACCAAGTCACATAATCAACTCGGCACCCAATGCGATGTTTCTTATCATTTTTCTCATTGGTATCACGCTCTAAATATCTTTTAAAAAACTGCTGCAAAACTCCGCTGGGCGTTGTATCTTCCTGTTTTTTTGCAGTTCCAGATTGCGCGAATATATCATCGTCGTGTTTATGTTGCCGTGTCTTGCGAACTGCTGTGCTTCCTGCAGTGTTGCTCCGCCTGCCAGCGACAACGTTATCGCCGTATGTCTCAAACTGTGCGACGTAAACCTGTCGGAATTCAGACCTGCTTCTTTGTATGCCTGCTTTATTATTTTACGCAAACTTCTTGTCGCTAAACGCTTGCCTTTGTTCCCGTCCGAGAACACCATAAACAGCGGGCTTTCTGCTTTTATATCGCTCGCAATATCTGACAAATACTCCAGTATCGCCATGCTCACCTTTTCCCCAATTTTAGTATATTCCGTTTTTTCATTTCTGCCTTTCCCCTGCAGATACAATACTTCCATGTCTCCGATATTTCTCAAGTCTTCAACATTCGCTCTTGCGAGTTCTATCGTCCTCAATCCGCACGTTGCCGATAACGCTATTATAGCATAATTCCTTTTTCCTATAGATGTTTTTGTACAGGTTCTCGCTTGCCAGCCACCTGAAGAAAAGCTTCACTACTCCCAGACGAAAAATCGTTGTCGCTGGTTTATATTTACTTTTCAGATATTCACGATATCCGATAATATCTTCCCGTGTCGGCGTTGTTTTTTGTGTGTCAGTCAGGTACTTTGCAAAGTGAATTAATTCGTATTTGTACGCTTTTACAGTTGTCGGCGTGGCGTCCAAATAGCTGATAAATCTGTCAAACCATTCTTCTTTTATTTCTGCTTTTTCTGCAATTTCTACTTTACTGCCGACGCCGTCAACAACCATTAATTCAGTTGCCGCTCCCATGCGCGTATTCTCTGCTTCTAATTATTAGTTGTACAAAATCTCTACACCCGTGTTAATCCGCTTTCCCGAGATACTTGTTTATACCTGTTTCCCCAGTCCTCATTCTCAGCCATCGCTCTTTTTATTATTTCTTTTAGCTCTTTTTTGCTTGGCTGTTTCATTATCCGCTCCTGCCTTTTTTTTACTATAAAACAAGAATATACTCGAACATCACCGCCGATAACACTGCAATCACGCTAATAATACCATCTATCTGCTATACCAATGATACCACATTTTGCCGACAATTACAAGCCTTTTAACTACAAATATTAATGACAAATGATACCGCTACCAATTGCCTTTTCGAGTTTCCCGCTCGGCTGAGACCAAAATAATCAATTATCTTTTTTCCGAAGGTCGCCTTTTTTCCCAAAAACTGAAATCAGGTTGCTCTGTTTCGCACGTTCGCTACCAAAAAAACAAACGCAACGGAGTTACCCGCTGCGTCTATTCTGAAATAATAATAAAAGGTTATTAGAGTAATCTTGCCATATTGTGAGAACAAGAGTACTATAATTATTATACAAGCTTTTACTAAAATTTTGCAATTATTTAGAGGAAAACTGTTTGATTGTCACAAATGGGATAGGTGTGATTGGCTCGGCTTGCCTTAGACTCATAATGTATCCTTTATGTATCTTTTGCAGATACCAAAGTCTAGTCTAGTGTAAGTTGCCTCTGACAACTCTGCCTCTGCCTTGGTTCTTATTAGGCTGAGGGACTTCGTTATCGGGTCTTGCCTGAAACGGCACGGGAGGAAGCACCACATAATCGTGGTTTGCCTGAACCTGCACGGGTGGAGGAGCGAAAATAGGCTCCGCAAACAAGTCCGGATTAAACGCAGGGTAAGGGTTAACGGGAGGATGCTGGTTCGGACCGCCCTGAAAAGGATTGGGTTGATTTGGTGGATTGAATTGAGGCGGAGGATTGAATTGAGGCGGTGGATTTGATGAAAACTGTCTGAATGTCACAAATGGAAAACTTGGTACTTGTGAAAAGTTAGGAAAATTCGGCGTCGATAAAGAAATTGGCGGAAACTGATTTGCGGACTGTGCAGGCGGTGCGAATTGTGGCGGGTTGGACTGGGCAGGTGGTATTATCTGATTTACAGGTGGTATATGATTTACAGGCTGGGCGGGTGGTACAAATGGCGGCGGGTCGGGCTGTACAGGCGGTATCTGATTTACAGGCTGTGGCGGATTTACAGGCTGGTCAGGTGGTGGCAGGTTGGGCTGGGCAAATTGTTGCGGGTTGGGTTGGTCAGGTAGTATCTGATTTACAGGCGGCGGCGCTGGGTTTGGCTGTTGTAGTGGTGGCGGCGGTGCGGGCTGCTGTACAGGTGGTGCAAATGGTGGCTGGTTGGGCTGGGCAGGTGGTATCTGATTTACAGATGCCGGCTGATTTATTGTAGATTTTTTTTCTCTACACAACGCATAACTGAAAACAATACCAGCAAGAATAACAGCATAAACGACAGCATTCAAAGCCCAATATACAACTGGATTATCTACTAGGTTAATCGTAGGAACATATCCATACCAAGAAAACAAAGAAGAAGACACAGCACTATCGGGCAAGACTGGTGCAGTTTCTTTCGTCGAAGATGTTGGAATGGGAGTATTTGAAGGCTTAGGAGCGGGAACTTTTGGAGACTTAGGTGCAAGAGAGGTGGCATTTAAGGACTGTGGTGCTACAGGCCTTACGATATCAGTTAGTTTATCACAACCTGAGATTAAACTCGCTATTAAGAACAACGATATTATTTTCTTCATTCTCTTTTTCTTCATTCTCTTTGTATTATCCTATCTTGGAATAGTATGCATTTTAGACAACTCGGAAATCGGCTACCCTGAAGGCGGACTGTCTGAAGACGGAACGCTTGATGCAGGACGAGAAGAACGAGTAGTTACAACCAAATTATGACCATTGTTCTGGTCTATAGCAACACTGTTATTACTTGGGTCTATTGATACAGACGAACCTGCTTGCAACGATACCTCGCCTTTCAATGTAGAGCCAGAAGTATCAACCTTAATTGACGTAACAGCAGAATGGTCTTTGAGTATCCCAAGACGTGCGAGAAAACTAAACACACCATGAGCGGACAACAGCAATACAATAAAAGCACTAACACCATATATTGCATACTTAACTTTTTGCGGTGTTTTGCTCCATAGCTCTGCCAGCTTGTCCCCGTTGAATTCAATGAGCGTATAATGATTATGAGTGACGTTAGTAGCTGGGAAATTTTTAGGGTCTAATAAAACCTTATTATCAATTGTCGGCGCGGACGGCAGAACGTTAATCGGAGCCAATTCGACAGCTGGTTGCTTACCACAGCCAGAGACTAAGACTATACATAACAACAACGATATTACTTTTTTCATTCCTATCCTATCCTATCCTATCCTATCCTATCCTATCCTATGCGGACAGGCGGAAGTAATAACGAAATCTAAAATCCTTTTTATCTTTATCTTCATTTAACTGCATACAAATCAGTTATGTTTTGCAAGCGCTGCCTTAAGCCTTTTTATTTCTTGCTCAAGCTGAAAATTAGCGGCTTTAATGTCTATAATGTTTCGTGACCAAACATCGTTCTGGCGTGCCAACTCTTGCTTTTGTTGCAGGTGGATATCATTTTTTTTGTTCACCTTGAGGATATCTTGCTTCAGTGTGGCGTTCTCGGACACCAGAAGGTTGTTCTTTTGGACAAGCTGTTCGTTGTCGGCGTTAAGATTTTTGTTATTCTGCAATACCTGAGCGCCTTTTTCTTTTGTTTGCCGTAGTTCACCAAGGGCATAGTTTAGCTCTTGCTCTTTCGTGGACAACTGCATTTCTAAGAAGTTCACACTCTCCTGCAGGTCTCGATTCGCTCTTACAAGCTGTGCCTTTTCGCCTACTCCGACTCCCTCGTTGTTTTTATTTGCTTTAAGCTGTTGGATTTCGTTGTTGAGGCTAGCATTATCTTGTAAGGCTACTTTTTCTCTAGCCGTCGCTCCGATAGCCTCTAATGTGGACGACTTTTCGCATTTGAAAAAATAATAACACAGACCTGACGCAACCACAAAAAGTAAAATGAAAGAGACTAAAGCTATCTTAAGTCCTGTGTTGCTGTTTGGTTGCAATACAGGGCATTTTTGTTGCTCTGGGCATATGTCGGCAGGTGCTTCTTGGCGTGCCTCTGTTTGTACCGATTCGATAACCTCTGCAACAGCGTCTGACTTGGATAGTTGACGAGGCGGGGCAACACAACCCGATATAAGTAACAGCGTTAATACAGCTGATATTGCTTTTTTCATTCCTATCCTATCCTATCCTATCCTATCCTATCCTATCCTATCCTATCCTATCCTATCCTATGCGGACAGGCGGAAGTAATAATAAATTTCTTAATGAGGTTGGAACCGCTTAAACTTTATTTTGCCGTAACGTGAACTTGTCTAAATGGTGTGCCAATGTATGGCACATGCGATAATCCAAATACTATACCAAGAGCAGCAACTATCCCGCCACAGATAGTCCCTCCTAGTTTTAGATAATTCATTTCGGTGATTATAGTGTCTCTGGGTACAATTCTTTCCACTTCGGTTACCACTGCTTTTTCAGTTGGCACGTACTTAATAACTTCTTGTTTACCGCAACCTATCAACATCATACACAACAATAATACTACAAGCACTCTTCTCATATCTATCCTATACCAAATTGCTTTTTTCTAGNAATTCTTTCCACTTCGGTTACCACTGCTTTTTCAGTTGGCACGTACTTAATAACTTCTTGTTTACCGCAACCTATCAACATCATACACAACAATAATACTACAAGCACTCTTCTCATATCTATCCTATACCAAATTGCTTTTTTCTAGTCTCACGCTCGGCTGAGACCATGATAATCAATTATTCAAAAACCGAAGGTCGCCTTTTTTTCCAAAACCTGAGACCGTTTTACGTTGCAACTATAGTCTAGCCAAAAAGTTGCAAAAAAGTCAAATTTTGGTTTGTGCGTGGAAAAAAAAGGGAGTAAAAAAAAGCGTGTGATTTGCGGTGCCTCTAATGCAAATTAGAGGCAGCCCATTTCAAAATCGCACACCTTTTTTGCCTCTTGCCAAACACACGCCAGCGATATCCTTATGGTCGTTTTCACATTTGTCCATTATATTTATTCCTAGTGTCGTCTCCAAGAAAGCAATGCAAAAACCAAGCTGAGCAGCCAATATCAAAGGAACTAATATCAATAAACAAAGTGCCAAGATAACATTCCTCATACGCAACTCGTCCCGATTCATTCTTACCTCCCCAAAACGCAGACTGCAGACAATGATAATCCCGTGATTATGTGTATATTATGTGCATACCAGCCTATTGGTTCCTCTTCCGCATTCAAAAATCAATTTTTAGGCTCGCTTCTGCCGTTTAGCTGTTAACCATGACAAAACGATTATAATGCAAATTTTCTTCCGTGCGTTTAAACGTATGCCGTGCAGACTATCGCCTCGCCGCTACGCACATAACACCGAGTTCGTCTCTCACTATCTGCATGGTATGCTTAACTACATTGCCTATCGCTACGCACACCGCGACGAGTTCATCTAAAACGGCATATCTGATAATAAAAACGACTTGCTTTGTTTGGTCGTAATATAATAAGAGATAAAAAAAGCCAGCCTTTAAGACCGCTTATTAAAACAAAAGCGGGCGATGGGACTTGAACCCACGACCTTCTCGTTGGCAACGAGACGTTCTACCGCTGAACTACACCCGCAAAAGTTTTTATAAAAGACCGGACGTGTTTATTTTTTAAAATGCTGAGGGCGGGATTTGAACCCGCATCCAGTTAAGGACACGCCCCTCAAACGTGCGCGTATGCCAATTCCGCCACCCCAGCAACTCCATTTTACCATCTGCTTATAGTCGTACTTACTGAAATTACTAAAGAGCTAATTGGCAACAGACAGAGCTGGAGAAAGCTTTGTAAGCATTAAAGAAGTAAATAAAAATACACATGCCATAAAGATGGTCAACTTTTTTATAAAAGCCATTCCCGAAGGAGCATTGAAAACCTGATCTGCTCCGCCTCCGCCGAAAATATTTGCCATACCGCCGCTTTTTCCGCCCTGTACGAGAACCACAAGAATCAATCCGCCGCACGTCACATAATGAGTGATTTTAAAAATAAAAAACAATATTTCCATAATTTTTTATTATAACATAAAACAACAAAAAGCACCAAGCTCTTTAAATATTTTGCCGATATTTCGGATATATAAAGTCCACAGCCGCAATTGCTCTACAGCTTTATTGCAATTATAAATCAATTGCCCGGAACGGCAAAACAAACTATTTTTTATCAGGAAGAGCTGTGATTCCGGGAAGTTCCTTGCCTTCAAGGAATTCTAAGGACGCTCCGCCGCCTGTAGAAATATGGCTTATCCTTTTATCTACGCCTGCTTTTTTAACCGCAGCGACAGAATCTCCGCCGCCGACCACAGATATCGCCCCTTTATCAGTCGCTTCAGCCGCAAGTTTCGCAATTTCAACCGTTCCTTTAGAAAACTCATCTATTTCAAATACGCCCAGCGGTCCGTTCCAGACTATAGTCTTTGCGGATATAACTGCTTCAGAGAATTTTTTTATCGATTTAGGACCTATGTCAACACCCATAAATTTTTCAGATATCGACGCGCCGCCAGTAGTTTTTACCACCGCGTCACACGGCACCCTTTTATTTGCAAAGTCCGCCTTATCCGTAATTATATGGTCGACGGGAAGCAAAAAATCAACTTTTTTCTCTTTGGATTTTTTAAGAAGCTCAGCCGCCAAGCCAAGTTTATCGTCTTCAACCAAAGAAGTTCCAGTGTTTACTCCCTGAGATTTTAAGAAAGTGTACGCCATCGCTCCGCCAATTATAATCGCATTAACTTTATTCAAAAGATTTTCTATGACGTTTATTTTATCCGACACTTTTGCCCCGCCGAGAATTGCCAAGAAAGGTCTTGCTGGATTCTCAAGCGCTTCGCCTAAAAATTTCAATTCTTTCTCAACAAGAAATCCCGCCGCGGCATCTTTAACATATTTGACAATGCCCGCGGTTGAAGCATGGGATCTGTGCATCGTCCCGAAAGCGTCTTGGACAAAAACTTCGCCCATTGAAGCAAGCTCTTTCGCAAATCCGTCCATCGCAGCTTTATCTTTTTCGCCTGAAGCGTTTTTACCCTCTTCTTCAGGATGAAATCTAAGATTCTCCAATAAAAGTATTTCGCCGGACTTTAAATCGGCAGCCGCTTTTTTTGATTGCCGGTCTATGCAATCACCGCCGACAAATTTAACAGACTTGCCGAGAAGTTCGCTTAAACGCGCCGGAACTGGTTCTAAGCTCAGTTCGGGAACATTTTTTCCCTTTGGTCTTCCCAAATGAGCCATAAGAATTATTGCGGCGTTTTCGTCCAAAAGGTACTGTATAGTCGGAAGAGTTGCAGCTATTCTTTTATCGTTTGTAATTTTAAGATTCGCGTCAAGCGGAACATTATAATCCACGCGGACTAAAACTTTTTTGCCTCTTACGTCAATGTCTTTAAGCGTCTTTTTCATTTTATACCTCATTAAGACCGAAGACCGCACCACACAAAATCATGTGTACGTGCGGTCTTACAAGTTATTTTTAAACGAAACTAAACCCGCCGTTCGCGGGACGACGGCGTTTTTAAAACTTATTTTCTTAATTTTATCCGTTTACTTTTTTCATATAAGCAATGAGTTCCAGAACTTTATTGGAATAACCCCATTCATTGTCATACCATGAAACAACTTTTACAAACTTGTCCGTTAAAGCAATTCCGGCTTTCGCGTCAAATATTGAAGTGCGCGCGTCGCCGAGAAAATCCGAAGACACAACTTCGTCTTCAGTATAACCTAAAATTCCTTTGAGGTCGTTTTCAGAAGCTGACTTCATAGCAGCCTTAATCTGGTCGTAAGAAGCGGATTTTGCCAAATTAACCGTTAAATCGACAACCGAAACATCAAGCGTAGGAATACGGAACGACATACCCGTCAATTTGCCGTTTAACTGAGGAATTACTTTCCCCACAGCTTTAGCAGCGCCTGTAGAAGAAGGGATAATATTGCCGGATGCGGCTCTACCGCCTCTCCAGTCTTTAGCAGACGGTCCGTCGACAGTTTTCTGAGTAGCTGTAGTAGCGTGAACCGTAGTCATCAAACCGTCAAGAATGCCAAAGTTATCGTTTAACACTTTAGCGATCGGAGCCAAACAATTTGTCGTACAAGAAGCGTTAGACACAAACTGCGTGCCTTTTTTGTACGAATCCAAATTTACTCCGCAGACAAACATAGGAGTGTCGTCTTTAGAAGGAGCGGACATAACGACATATTTTGCGCCGGCATTAATATGCGCCAGAGCTTTATCTTTGGAAAGGAATAACCCTGTCGATTCCACAACATATTCGGCGTTTATATCTCCCCATTTCAAATCTTCAGGATTTTTTTCCGCCGTCACGCGGACAGCGTTGCCGTTGACAATCAAATTGCCATTTTTAACTTCAACGGTTCCTTTAAAAGATCCATGAACAGAATCGTATTTCAACATATAAGCCATATAATCAACGCTGATTAAATCGTTGACGGCAACTACTTCAATATCGCTTCTGCTCTGCGCGGCCCGAAACACTAAACGCCCTATACGCCCAAAACCATTGATACCCACTTTAATTGCCATAACACGCCTCCAAATTATTATTTTTTATTAAAAGTTTAAATAGAATAGATATGCTGCGTCGCTGTTATAATTTATAACGCTGTAAGCATGATATAAAATTATCGTAGTTTTTGTCAAACCAATTCTTGCCGCAATTCTTTGCTTTTAAAGCTCTTTTTAATCTTGCTTATCGCTTTTTCAGCGCTAATTATCAGCGCTAATTAAAAGTTTAAAACTTGGCGCAAAAACAAGAAAATTATAATATTCCAAATCAAGAAGAAGTAAGAGTTTCACAGCTATCTATTCGACATCTTAATTTGCTGAGTAATGAAAATGGTTTTATTTCGTTTGCTTTTTTATATAATGTAAAATAGTGCAATAAGAAAAGTAAGAACAAAATAATACCTGAAAACGCTGAGAGCGTCGCTGAAGACATTTTAAAGGAAACACGCAGTATCTACATTTCCGCACAGTCGTTAATAAGGCGGTTATGAGATAAGTTTAATGATCCTCCGAGAGAATTGATTGATATACGAAGATATAATAAGTTCAGTTTACAGGATTGAGGTCAACCAAGAAAATGAAAAAAATTATATGTATATGTTTATGTTTATGTTTATGTTTATGTATATGTTTATGTATATGTTTATGTATATGTTTATGTTTGATGTCTGGCTGCGGCAAGCTGCTTAATCATGGAAGCACTGTGAATACTGTTGTTGAGAATGATGAAGGAAGAGAAGACGTTCTAACGCCGACGCAGACATCAAAGACTGCTCTTGAACCTTCAAAGTCTCCCGCTCCAACACCTGAGCCGAGTAAGTCTGCTCCGTCGTCTGATAGTGCTGCGTCTTCCTCTTTGTTTTCTTGGTATGGATATGTTCCTACGATTAACCTAGTAGATAATCCAGTTGCATATTGGGCTTTGAATGCTGTCGTTTATGCTGCTATTGCTGTCGGTTGTGTGGCTTTGTATAGACTTGTAAGCCCTTTGGAAGGGGAGTATATTCAAGATTATATTCAAAGTGATGATGATGTTAGCATTTCTTTGGAAGAAGTCGGCGAGCTAGGTTATGGAATTTGTGATATAGGTTATGAGGATATTGTTTCTTATACTTGGTATATTTTTAAGAAGGTAACTACTCGCTCTTTTTTTTTGGATGCAACGACAAAAGAAGAGCTTAAAGGAATACCTATTATAACGAATGATAATGTTGAAGCATACAAGTCAGAGAAGTACGGGGTTGATTATTCTCGCCTTTATAAACTCAAGCCTGCACCTAGCAATATAGGAGCCTAGAATGCCCGAGAACGTTGAGAGCGTTACAGAAGACATTTTAAAGGAAACACGCAGTATCTACATTTCCGCACAGTCGCTGATAAGGCAGTTATGCGGTAAGTTTGACGAGCCTCCCAGAGACCTGATTGATATGTGCGGAGATATAATAAGTTCAGTTTACAGAATTGAGGTCAACCAAGAAAATGAAAAAAATTATATGTATATGTATATGTATATGTATATGTTTGATGTCTGACTGCGGCAAGCTGCCTAATCATGGAAGCACTGTGAATACTGTCGTTGAGAATGATGAAGGAAGAGAAGACGTTCTAACGCCGACGCAGACATCAAAGACTGCTCTTGAACCTTCAAAGTCTCCCGCTCCAACATCTTCGCCGAGAGAAACTGCACCAGTCTTGCCCGATAGCGCTGCGCCTTCCTCTTTGATTTTCAAGGAAGAGGTGGAATGAGGTTCAACTACAGGCATGAATTGATTTGAAATTGAGCCGAAAGGCAGTCCTCAGACTGCCGATTCGGCGTCTGAATAGTGTTGTAAAAATCTCCTGTCTGTTCCGCATAGGACAGGATAGGATAGGTGTGGATAGATATGAAAAAAGCAGTTAGCTTGGCAGTATGCTGTATGATGTTTATAGGTTGTGACCAGCTATCGGACAGTGTTGCCTCAAAGGTATCTGTAAAAATGATTGAACCGATTGCTGCTGCAATGAGAGGCATAAGCGCAGATACATTAAAAGCAGCATATGCTCAGCAGGAGCAGAATGCAAAGAAGGATAAAGCGGAAGAGGTAAAAAAATGAAAAAAGTGATTGCCTCTTATTGTTGTGTCTGATGATGACAATGGGTTGTACAAAGACAATAAAGGAGTCGATGGTAACTGAAAGAAGTAGTATATGCAGATAAGATTGTTCCTGCCGATACGCATACGCATTACAATTACGAAGCAGAGGCAATAGTAAACAGCTCCACCGCAACGCCCGTATGGAAGAACCCTGCGACTTATGCGGATATATTTGGGGCTTTAGCAGCCGTTGTTACGGCGGGAGCGGCTGTTTATTGTACGTTCTTCAAAGAGACCCCAGAGATAGGAAAAGCAGGACTTGATATAGGAGAGAATAAACTTGAGATTAATCCAGAGCAAAGACTGCTTCTCGAATCGAACCAAGAGATTGATATAGTAAAGCTTGCTCATGGCCAGAAAATAAAAGTTGACACTGAGGACGTAAAACTTAAGCTTGATACCTCAGAGGTAACTTTTACCATTGTAAATCAAGGAGCGCAAGAAGCAACGGAAGCGCAAACGGAAGTAATAAAGGCTTTAATAGAGCAAATGACTCTAATTTCAAAAGCGACGCCAGATATAAATCTCAAGATAAAAGGGAGCATATAATGAGTATTGATGACCTTTGTCCTTGCCTGAAGAACAGAGATTATCCTGAATGTTTTCCGTTAGACAAGACTATAAAGAAGCAATGTAAAAGACCTTGCCAGAAACCGCAAGAGAAATACAGCAGTACCCGGTCTCATATATGTTACACGTGTCCAAATATAGGGGAGCCAAAAGAAGAAAATTGACCGCACGGCTGATAGGCTATCAAAGAAGAAACAAAAGATGACGAAGAAGAAAATACAAGGATTGTCCGCGAGTAGCCGCTTGCCGAATTATTTGAAAGCGCATACTATTCCAACATAGATAACACAAAGAGAATAATTATAAGTCAACGAAAAGATTACTGCTATTAATAGCAGTTTTAGCCTCCTGCTGTTTAAAATATAAATATGATAAAATGGCTATGATATATTTGACTGTGATAGAGATGGCTGTGATAGGCTTGACTATAATAAAGATGGTTATAACAAATGCGGTTATGCCAGATACGGTTATTGTAAATATGGCGGTACTTGCATTTCTCAAGAGGAATTAAAGCGTTGTGAAAATCCTGTAAGAAAATGAAAAAAATAATAATATCGCTGTTCTTAATTGTAAGCTTAATCTCTGGCTGTAATAGACTGACTGACAGTGTAAGTCCTGCACCTAAGTCTCAAAACGCTTCTGAGCCTGAGCCGACATTTACGACCGTTCCCACACCAGCATCAACGACTGAGCTGAAAAGAACTGCTCCAAGCCTGTCCGATAATGCTGTGTCTTCCTCTCGGCTTTCTTGGCATGATAATCCTGCAACTTGGTATGAATATCTTCCTGTGATTAATATACATAATTCGCTTATAAAATATGTTATAAATATTGGTCTTCGTGCTGTTACTCTTATTGGTGTATCTTGCGTCGTTTATAAGTTGATGAATATGTAAGACCTGCAAATTTTTATTGTATGCCCCTTTTACTTTAGATACTGTTGACCTTATTCTTGAATAAGCCATTGCGCAAGGTTATAAAGGTTGTTATTGGAATTATCTCTTTGATGGTACTTATCGTGAGAGGACTAATGAAATTTAGATTAGTCGGCGTTGACGAAGACGATAAACTGCGTTATCATCTTGGAGATGGAGTGTACAGCGCATGCCATGTGAGGAGACTATCCCTTTTTTGCAGGTAAACTCATTTTCATACAGCCTGAGACAAACGCTGCTACCAAAAGAAAAGCTGTTACCTTTTTCATCCCTGCCATTCCCGCCCTATCCGGACGGAAGAGAAAGTATAAGGCTTTTTTTTAATCCTTTTTAAGTCCGCTTTTTGAGCAGGCGGCGCTATTGCTGTCAAGCGACATGTAACTGCTCAGCTTCTTATTGGCAGCTTATTCACAAAAAACGCTTTTTTGCACCCCCGGGACATTTACATGTCAAACAGTTATAAACGTCCGGCTCTCCGCTTCAAAAGCTCCTGTGCAGTCAGAACTATCGGCGCACTATGTCGGCATCGCCCCGCATATCGGCTGCTTATTTTCAGACTGCGCCAAAAACGCTCTTTCAGCGCCGCTCAGTATAATATTTTAGCTTTAGCTGTCTTGGCAGCTTACGTCTGATATTTATTTCCGCCGATACGCACAGAAATGCTTTTTATTTATTGCGGCGCGTTGCTTTAGTTTAGTATTTTTCAATTACCGCCCATCTCTTTCTCTCGTCTATTTTTTGTCTTTCTTTTTATTAACGTTCAAAAAAACATAAAACAGAAATGAAATAGCCGAAATAACCAAAGACGACAACCTCCAGCCTATTGACGCGACCTTACCGGAAACTTTATTGACAATATTTAACCTGCCGGTTGCTTTTCTTATTGTATTTTCAAACTCTATTACAGCTTTTCTTATTCTGATTAATACAAGTGCCAGAAAAACTGTCGCTGCAACTATACATAGACTTATTAAAGCAGCCGTTATGCTAATTAATATCCATCCTATAGAATTCATGATTAAGATTTTAATAAAAATTCATCAATGTGTCAATAAAACAAAAACAGATATTTCGCGTTAGGGTGATATTAATCCTCTGAAAAGGAAAATGTTTTTCACTGTAAACCCGCGTAAAATATAAAAAAACTATAAACTGGAGAAAAGCGGAAAAACTGACAAAAAAATTATTGCGGCAGTTAACGCCAAATCCGAACGATTTGATTATTAAACGTATTTTTTATAGCATTATATATTCGCAAATCAGAACAGACAGAATGAAATAAAACAGCAGGAACTTATAAAATAAAATTAGATAATCTTATCGATTTATCAATATTGACGATCGACGAAAATTAAAACGCCAAACATCTTGATTTTATAGAGCCATTAAAACAGTAAACTTTTTATAAGAAGCAATAGAGCGCAAAGAGCCGTAAGTAATTGCAGGAATGAAAAAACCGCTATCGCAGCAGTACTCCGCTAAGCTTCTCCATTGTCAAGGAGCGACAAGAAACAGGGAGCAGCCAGAAGTAGAAATAAAATAAGCAATATTATAGAGCAACGCTCATCGCGATTTCAACAAAAATGAAGAAACCGCAGAGAATTTACAGCGTTAATTTTTATCATACACAAGCAAGATTAAACTTATTTTACCACAGAGGTCATATGAAACTCGGTATTATCGGACTTCCTAACGTAGGCAAATCGACGCTGTTTAACGCTATAACAAAAGCGGGCGCCGAAACAGCAAACTATCCTTTTTGTACTATTAATCCAAATATCGGAGCGGTTACGGTTTCAGATAAACGGTTAGACTTCCTCGAGAAACTTTATAAATCAAAAAAAAAAGTTTATGCCTCCGCAGAATTTTTAGATATTGCGGGACTTGTAAAAGGCGCTTCGCAGGGAGAAGGTCTTGGCAACCAGTTTTTGTCGCATATAAGAGAAACTGCAGCGGTCGTCCATACGGTAAGATGTTTTGAAAGCAAAGATATCACGCATGTCATGGGCAGAGTCGACCCCTTGAGAGATATAGAAATTATAGATACGGAACTCATTCTGTCTGACATAGAATCTGTTTCAAAAAGACTTGAAAGGCTTGAAAAAAGCGTCAGACTCAACGATAAAAAAGTACTGGCGGAAAGAGAACTCGCAATAAAAGTCAAAACTCACCTCGACGCGGGAAATCCCGCAAGAACACTCCAGCTTTCCGACGACGAAAAAATAATATTAAAAGACTTTTTCTTAATAACTGCAAAACCCGTCCTATACGTCTGCAACGTTGCGGAAAGCGATTTACCCGAAATGGAAAATAAATATACGGAAATTGTAAAAGAAAAATCAAAAAAAGAAGGAGCGCGGGCAATGCCCATATGCGCAAAAATTGAAGCAGAACTCTCCGAACTTTCCGAAAACGACCAAAAAACTTTTTTAAAAGATTTGGGATTGGAAGAAGCAGGACTTAAACGTCTAATAAGAGCGGGATACGATTTACTTGGTCTTGCAACATTTCTTACCGCGGGAGAAGACGAAGTAAGAGCATGGACTATAAAAAAAGGCTCTCCCGCTCCGAAGGCTGCCGGCGTAATACACTCTGATTTTGAAAGAGGTTTTATACGCGCCGAAGTTATGAGTTTTGACGACTTGTTTAGACTCGGCAGCGAAAAAGCCGTAAAAGAAGCGGGACTATTGAAAAGCGAAGGGAAAGACTACTTAGTCAAAGACGGCGATATAATAGAATTTCGTTTTAACGTGTAACCGCCCCCGGCGCAAGCGGTTATAGGTTTTAAAAATTCAGCGGATACCGCTCCCCCCTGGACATGGCTGCACAGCGGTCGCGCCTTGTTTTGCCGTATTATCTTGCGCTGAAATTTTTGATAAGGGAGTACAAAAAATGAGACCTGTAGATGAGTTGTTGATGATAATTGATTGCCTTTTTGACAATCTAATTAAATTTATATAGTTTAAAAAATGACACCGCCTTATCGCATCCATATTTTAACAGTTTTTTCATTGAGGATAACAACCGCATTATCTGCCGTCTTAAAAGCTGCTCCGCATATTCGCAAATTAGTTTGACTAATAAATTGTAAAATTGTAGAATTATCCCAAGTGTATAAAAAATAAAAAAGAACGGCGAGAAACTGCCGTTAACAACCGCGGCGACGACTTGGGCGATTAAAGCTAGAAAAACAAAAAAAGATTATACTGAAGCAAAAGCAGGAACTACAAAAGTTGTTCTAAGTAAAAAAACAAGCGGCAACCTTTTTGGGAATATCAAAATTATGTAAATACGGCTTTCTTAGGGAAACAATTTATCGACGCTGCTGCCAGAGAAGCCATTATCGCATAAATCGCAAAGAAAGCAGGCAAAGAAATTCATGAAAGCATTAGGCTCACCGATACATATTTAAGCATACATAAATTAAAATAAGGTTATATTTGAAAATTTGTCCGCGTATGCATTAAGACATGTTCTCAGTTCCAGATTTACGAACCGCCCGAAACGCTTATGAAAGACTTTAAAACGGTGAAAGTCTAAAAAAATCTGTTAAGAAGTTCTAAAGCATAAATACGCGGCAAACGACAAATCCGCGGAAGATTTAAGAAGAGACAAGCTTATTCTAAAACTAGAGCAAATTAGCGTTAACTCCAAAAGCACGGAAACGACAGACATCATTAAAACTTTTTGCAAATACCGCCGGCAAAGCAAAAAAAGGTCTGGCACACAGTTTATCAGAAGAAACAAAAATTCGACGTTAAAGTAAATTACGGCATTTTGTTTTTTGACGCCGATTTATGAGAAACAATAAAAATATTTAATTTAAACCTAAAACAGAACAGGAGTAAAGATGAAAAAATTTTTCGTAGGACTGCTGACGATGGTCTTTGTGACAGGAGCAGGAAATATCTTCGCAGCACCGTCTAAGGATCAAACGCTGGCTATAGTAAACGGCGAACCTATTCTTGCCTCAGAATTTAACAATTATTTTAATGTAGTTATTGCTCAATTAAAATCTATAATGCCCATGGACCAGATTCCAGAACAAAAAATGGGCGAGGTTAAAAATACATTTTTAAACAAAAAAATTGAAGAAGTCCTTTTGAGACAGGAAGCAAAAAAACAAAGAATCACAGTTTCAAAAAAAGAAGTTTTAGATAGTATTAACGAGATGAAAAAGCAGGGAGGCGAAAGTGCTTTTAACGCAGAAATAAAAAAACAAAATTTTACGCCTGCAGATTTTGAAAAATATATGGGCGAACAGCTTGTAATAATGAAGCTTTTAACCCAAAATATTCCAAGCCTCACAAGACCGGCGACGGACAGCGAAATAAAAGACATTTACGACAAAGTTATTATAAAAATGAAAGGTGGAAATACTACGCTTCCGCCTGATGCGGATATTTTTATTGAAAGAGCCGTAATTGAAGTGAAAAAAATATTCGGCGAAAAAGCGAGAATTAAACAAATTTTTATTAAAAACCCTAAAGGCGCAACAGCTGCCGAAGCAAAAGCGGCGGCGGATAAAGTTGAAACTGTCAAAAAAGAACTCCAGAAAAAGCCCTTTGCAGATATTGCAAAACAATATTCCGAAGATATTGTTTCTAAGTCTAAAAACGGCGACGTGGGAACAGTTGCAAAAGGCGATCTGCCTCCGGAGCTAGACAAAATCATCTTTGCTATGAAAGCCGGCGATTACACAAAGGAACCCATAAAAACAGATAAAGGGTGCTACTTTATAAAAGTTGAAGAGAAAACCGCAAGCAAAGAGATAACTCTTGATAAAGACCTCAAAGACCTTTTAAGAACCGTTACACTTCAAGTCAACATAATTAAAGGCTACATTAATTTCTTAAACACTTTGAGAGCAAAAGCAAATATTAAAATAAATAAAATTTGGTAAAGCGGAAGACCGCGCGTGATTAAACCTCGTTTAGCGATCACTTTAGGCGATCCTGCGGGCATAGGCTACGAAATAGTTTTCAGGGCTGTAAATTCTTCAGCGGTAAAAAGAGTTTGCAGCCCTGTCGTATTCGGCGATAAACAGAGTCTGAAACAAAGCTCGTTTAAATACCTCAAAAATAAAACGCCATTTGAATTTATAGAATCTTCAAATATCGGAGATTCCGTAAAAATGGGAGTTCCGTCAGAAAAGGCAGGCATGATTGCGGCGTCTGCAATTTATAAAGCCGTAAAATACTGCATGGACGGCAAAGCTCTTGCGCTTGTCACAGCTCCAGTTTCAAAAGAATCGTTAAAAATGGCAGGAATAAAATATCCGGGACATACAGAGCTGCTTGCCGATCTTACAAAAAGCCGGCAAATAGCAATGATGATGGCTTGCGGCAGCATACACAGCGTTATGGTCACAAGGCATATTCCCATTTCGGAAATCTCCAAAAACATAAAAACAAAAACTATAGTTGAAACTGTAACGCTGAGCGCAGATTTCCTTAGGAAAACAGGCAGAAAAAATATAAAAGTCGCTTTATGCGGTTTAAATCCGCACGCCGGCGACAATTCAATTTTAGGTTTTGAAGAAAGAAAGTTTATACTTCCGGCACACAAAATATTGAAAAAGTCCGGCATCAACATAACAAAACCGCTTCCCGCAGATTCTGCGTGGCTAAAAACAAAAAACAAACAGTATGATTTAATATGCGCTATGTACCACGATCAGCTAATGATAGCTCTCAAATGTATTGATCCTACAAAAATAGTAAACGTCACCGTCGGACTTCCTTTTATAAGAACGTCTCCCGGACATGGAACGGCGTTTGACATTGCAGGCAAAAACAAGGCGGACGCACGCGCAATGACAGAGGCAATAGCGTACGCCGCGCGAGTATGCACGCAAATAAACGCAAAATAAAACTAACGACACGTTTCCCGCTGCTCCAAAAGACAGGGAACCGGCGGCGTTTTGTTTATAAAATTTATTTATGTTTAGGCGGTTTTTCACCAGAGATCAGACTATTTCTCACATACAGGCAAGAATCTATAAAAATCATCAGAAAATTAAAAATATACAGAAAAATAACGTTGTCGTAATTATAAAATACTTTGTGGATTATACCAAATATATAACCTGTCAAAGCAACCAATAAAAAATGCAAACTCTTGCCTTTATTGGTTCTTGACTTATACGACTTATATATTGAAAACGGCCATGCGGCGCCGAAAAAAATCATCATTAAAGCTTCAAAAATACTCATTTTATTATCTCGTTTTAAAAAAAATTATACCTGCAAATTAAAATCTCTTTCACTTGCAACAAACTTTAAGAACCCGCTCAAGCGTAAGAAGAAACGCCGTCATCGCGGCAGAACTTTGCGACACCGTTTATTTCATACATTTTTAATGTCTTTCAACAGCTTTTCAACCGCAGTCCCAAGATTTGACACATCGTTTGAATCGTTGACAAAAGTGATATCAGCCATATCCGCCGTTTTTCCCAGCTGCTGCCCGCTACCTTCAGTCTGAGATTCTTTTTCTTCAAACTCAGTAAATTTTTTCAAAGTCTGCGGATCTCCCAATCTTTTTCTCTTTTGCATTCTTTCAAAACGCACGCTCCGCGGGGCGGCAACATTTACCAAAACAAAATCTTTTCTTTTCCTAAGTTCTTCAACTTCTTCGGAATGTCTTATGGAAGTTATGCAACAATCGTCGTTAAAACCAATTTTTTTCAAAACTTTTCTCGCAAGAACTCCGTTTCCGTTTTCCTCTCTTAATTCAGTTCCAAACGCTATCAGATTTTTTCTGCTGGGGTCAATGCCTTTTTCTTTCATCATCTCTCTTAAAATGTCTGACAGAGAATAGTGCTTATATTCGTATTTTTTAGAAATATATTCTGCAATCGCATCTTTGCCCGAACAGTAATAACCAGTCAAACCTATGATCATCTTCCCTCCGACGACATATTTCTAAACCCGCGACAAATCCCTCCGGATTCGCCCGCATAACTCTTAAATATAATGCCTGCTCCGTTTTAATTTTCTTTTAGGACTATTTTTACTGCTGCGCTTCAAGCCCGCTCGCTGCTAAATTAAATAATCTATTAGCCGAGGTATTGAACGGGTTAAATTCAATTTATTCTTAATTTGCCTTCGGCATATTTAACGACATCTTCTGCAAATGTTTGTAAAACCCTTGAAGGACATTCGCTTTAAAAGCAGTAAAGGAACTAGTACGATGTTTTCTAAGCTTTTCAATTTCGCCAAGCTCTAACTCGGCAAGATCTTTTGAAAAAAGCAACGCTGATCTTTCAAAGCTGTGTTTTCTTTATATTCAGCGTGAAATTTTTCCATTGCGATACCAATATTACTCCATTTACTTTTTCTTTCGCGGTATTAACCGCCTCTTTCGTTTTTTCTTTTTTTATTTTAGGATTACTAATCGCGCGGTCAAATTCTATACTAACAAAATCAGGAAGAGATTTTAAAGTTGAAGGAATATTAAGATTATAGTTAAGCGTTAACGCTTTTTTGATATGCTCAAAATTTATAGTTGCAAAAGTTTGCGGATTAATATAACGTTCTATCTCATCGAGTAAAAAATAATCTCCGTATTTCATAAGAATAATACTTATGCAAAGTTTGACACATAATCCGATTACTTTTTCCTAAAGATTCTATCTCAGGAATGTCTTGTGAAGAATTGTTACTTTCTCTATTATCTACTTTTAAAGGTTCTGGAGTACTTCTAGCTGAAGAATTGTTGTCTCTTGATTTACTACTGCAACAGCGAGTTATTGCCCAAATTCTTAAACCAGCTGCAACGATAGACCCAACTCCCATTCCAATTTTTTAATAATTTGAAAAGACTCCAGACTCTGCCGACTTAGCCTCACAGCTTTCAAAATTATTTTTAAACGCATCTATTATATACACTATCTTCTTTCTTGATTATCTTCTTTTTTGGTTGGTAGTTTACCGCAAATAATATACATATTCACATATATTTCTTTTTTGTTCTTTTAATAATATCTTTGTACATAATTACTTGTTCAACTACATAATAAACAAAACAACAGTTAAGCTGGAAGAGTTTTCCCGAACAGTAAGCAAGAAACCTCAATATTCTCGTTCCCAAACAACCTCGTAGAAGGGATATAACGACATCTGCAACTCATAAAAAGGAGTAATCCCATTAGCGCATAAATCAATCCGGAGATGATCAGGTATTTTCAACTTTAATGCGGAGTTGATTTTACAGACTGACCACTACACCTTTACACCTTGTCAAGATACAAACTGTTAAAATTGCCGCCGCTATCCTTTTCATTTTTATACCTTTACTATAGGTAATAAGAGAAGAAACCGTATTTTCTTTGGTTTTTATAGAATTAATAATTTTATTGTACTAAATAAGTAAAATTTTATACATATTTGACGCCGACTCACCATAGTTTTACGGCACTTCGTATAGGATTTTAAATTTGGATATCCAAATTTAAACCGTCAGCGCGCGTTTAAGCAGAGGTCGCAGCCGTTTTTTTACGGCACCGGCGATTATTAAAAGTCCATTTACAGCAACCGAAAAGAAGTAATACCATAAAAATAATTAACAACGATTTTTTTCAGAGCAGCCTTAAAGTTTGAAATATCCTCAAGCAACGTTTTCACAAGACGAAAGAAGCGCTCTAAAAAGACAGCGCGAATAGGTTTTACTTTCATGGTAATAACGCGCTTATTCTCTCGCGCTCTCAACATTCGGACGCTTAAAACCCTTCTTAAAGACATTGATAACTGTGCGCTGTTCTCCGTTTTTATCAATTATCCGCGCACTGTCTGCATTAAGCGCAGACTATACAAAACGACTGAGACTTTTTGACAAAAAAACAAATCGTATAATGTAAGAAAACGCGGCGTTAAATGTTTGTCAAGAGTCTTATCTTAAAAACCAACGCCCCGCATAAACTCTCAAACTTAAAAAGAAACTTAACAGAATTATCTGACTCGATTTACCGCTTTTAGTCTTTTTTTTATTCACTTTTGTTCTCTTCGCAGCTTCCGACACCATTTCCGCTTAACTCAATCATATTATATCTTCAGTCTCCGCGCTTATTAAATCCCAATTCTAAATTTTTAAAATCTCATTAATTCCCAACGTCTTTTTAAAATGATTTAATAGAAAAATGCGACATTTTCAAAATCACAGATTAAGCGCAATCTGTTAAAAAGAAATAAAATTTAATATTACTCAATGACACTAAATAAAGACAAACGGCAGAACTTTTCCGGTTTAATATCAAAATAGGATATATTTTATGCAAACAAAAAAAAGAATACTTATAATAATATTAGCTATAGTGACAGTTCCCGCCATAACATATTTCGCAATCTTCACCACTTATTTTAACAGCACGAATTTTACCAAACAAATAAAATATCTCGCCGGCTCGCTGACAGAAAGAGAAATGCGTCTGTCAAAAGCTTCACTTTCTCTCTTAGGCAAATTCGCGCTGAAAAACTTTGAGCTGTCGGACAAAAACGGCTTTGAGAGCGGAACTTTTTTGTCCATAAACGACATATCCGTAAGAATATCCATATTAAAACTGCTCAAAGCGGATTTCATTATAAACGGCATCCATATCAGCGGAGCGACAGTGTATCTTAATTATGAAGATAAAAGAAAATTCAATCATATCGAACTATACGACGATATAAAAAGGAATTTTTCAAAAAAATACGCGGGAATCGGTTTAATAAGAAGAATGGAAATCCGTTCCATTGTAATTGAAAACGGAAGTTTAAATTTAAAACTCGATATGGGAAACATTAAATTAAACAAAATCGTCTTAAAATCAAATCTGTTTGACTACCGCAGCAACTACTTCGCCGGCAACGGCTCTTTTGAATTTAAAATAGGCGCCATTCAGTCTGAGGCAAGTTTTAAGTTTAATTACGACAGAAAAGCAAAAACTCTCTGTATAACAGATTTTATATGCCGCGACTTAGCTCTATCCGCCGAAGGAACTATAAAGTTTTTCGACGACGGCAAAACAAAAATTGAATATACGGCTAAAATAAAAAAAGAAAAACTTCAGATACTTATATCGAGTTTCGCAGGGTGTCCGGTTCCAATCAAAGATTCCGCCAACAATATGGAAGATATAATAATTTCATATCCAAACGGCAGAGCGGAAAAGGAAATTAAAACGGTTATTTGACACCGCAGCCTTTTGATTCTGTCGTTTCGTTACACAATTGCATTTATGAATATAAAAAATATGCTTACGGCTCAAAGATACAAATCAATAATCGATAAAATTTCCGTTACTGCAAAAGAAAGCGGTTTTGACGTCTATATTGTCGGCGGTTTCATAAGAGATTTACTTATCAAAAGAGAACCTAAAGACTTAGATATTATGGTCTGCGGCGGAAAAGACAGCGCCGGCGGAAAATCAGCCGGAATAAATTTTTCTAAAATTCTGGCAAAAAAATATAAGCTTAACAATCCCGTCGTTTTTGAAAGATTTGGAACGTCCAAACTGTCAATAGACGGCGAAGAAGTAGAATTTGTAATGCCTAGAAAAGAGTATTACGGCGCGGATTCCAGAAATCCAGACACTCGTCCAGCTTCTTTAGAACACGACGCTTTAAGGAGAGACTTCACAATAAATGCTCTGTTTTTGAGACTCAGCAACATGGAAATTCTAGATTTTACCTCACAAGGCGCCAGCGATATCAGAAACAAAATCATAAGAGTGGCCGATCCTTTAAATGCTGAAATAATATTTAAACAGGATCCTTTAAGAATCCTGCGCGCCGTGCGCCAAAGCATTCAGCTCGGCTTCGACATTGAACCTGAAACTTATAACGCAATGAAAATTTCGGCAGCGCGCATTAAAATTGTCTCGCCCGAACGCGTAAGAGATGAAATAAACAAAATTTTAGCCGAAAAAAATCCGTCAAAAGCGCTTAAGATAATGGACGAAATCAATCTGTTATTTGAAATTTTGCCTGAAGTCGCAAGATTAAAGAATTTAGAACAGCCCGCAAAATATCACGCTGACGACGCGTTTACACATACTCTGAAAGTGCTAGACAGAATAAAAAGAGATGACATTATCCTCAAAATGGCAGCTTTACTGCACGACACGGGAAAATACGCAACATATAAAAAAGACAGCGGTAAAATTTGCTTTTACGGACACGACGTCAAAAGCGCCAAAGAAGCCGAAATCATTTTAAAGAGACTTAGATATTCAAAAGAATTTATACAAAAAACCGTATCGGTTATACGAAACCACATGTATCCTAAAATGTATTCGGACGGCTGGACAGACGGCGCGGTGCGCAGATTCGCCAAAAAATGCGGCGGCGAACTTGACTTAATAATGGAAATCTCAAAAGCAGATTACGGCAGAGACAGCAGCGATGCAAAACTTGTTAAACTTAAAAAGAGAATTGAAGATTTAAAATTAAATAATACGCTGTACCCTAAACAGGAACTGCTGACGGGCAGAGAAATGATGCGCATACTCAACAAATCTCCGGGCAAATGGATACGGGAAGCAAAGAATAAGATAGAAGAAATGCAGTTTGAAAACCCCAAACTTACAAAGGAAGAAGCAATAAAAACAATAAGAGAAAGAAATTAAAAAATAAAAGACTATAAACGACGGACTAATATATATCAAAGAAGACAAAAAAATACATACTGGACTATTTTCCTTTAGCTAAACAGCTAAAGGACTGGTTCAAATCGCTATATTTGAAACTATCTACACAAACGCGTACACAACAAAGATAACAACAGAACGACGAAAGACGGCAACGGCAACGACGGACAAGCGACTTAGCAGCAGATATTCGCTCTGCGACTTTATATCGTACGACCTCTACTTAAATTACTCAACAGATAAGACGTCTATCTTATGAAGCTGCCAAAGAACACAAATTATTTATTTTAATAAATATCTCTACCATTTTTATTTAGTGTTTTACGAGGATAGCGGCTATAAAGAAGAAAACAAAACCAACAATATACAAAGCAATCCTAAAATTCATATATTCAATTGACTTTAAGTAATAAGCTCTTTGATATTTGTCAAGACGACCAGCACCAGCACCAGCACCAGCACTAGCACCATAACTAAAATTTTCATCTTCATAAACAGGAATAGTCGAACAACTACTTGAAAGCAACAATAAACAAAAACTATAACTATATTAGTCAAAAAAAAGCGGTAAAAAAGCACTACCGGCGGGTTGTGTGTTTTCTGCAAGATTATCAACAGCGTCAGTAGTTTGAACGCGCGCATTTCCCGCCGCTTCATATGTTTTTGCAAATGTCAGCCAATAAACTTCCCGACGGAAAATACTAAAAATACATCCGCAACTTTATAAAATTAAAATCAAGCGACAAATTCAACAGCCTCAGTTTAAACCTCAAGCGCACATAAAAAAAGAAACAGCGGGAGGCAGCGACGGCACAGTGTATTTACGCGCGCGACATCTTTGAGTTTTAAGCAAAAGCATAAATGAAAAACAAGAAAAAGAGTCCCCAAAAAAACATCAATCAATAAGTATGCCTTCCCATACGAATAGAACACAAAATACCGACAGCGCACAACGACGAAAGCATTGACGAGCCTCCGTAAGAAAGAAAAAGCAGAGGCATGCCCGTCACAGGCATCATACCCATAACCATACCCACGTTGATTACCGCGCAGAACATAAACATTGTGGCAATCCCCGTCGCAACAAGAGATCCGTATCTATCGCGAGATCCTTTCGCTATCGCAAGAGCGCGCCAAATAAAAAGAAAATATAAAAAGAGAGTAAGTTGCGCCATAATCCAGCCGCCTTCTTCGCCAATAACCGAGAAAATGAAATCCGTATGCTGTTCTGGAAGAAAGCCCAGCTGGGTTTGCGTTCCTTTTTTAAAACCTTTTCCCGCAAACCTGCCCGAACCTATGGCTATTTTTGACTGTATTATATTGTAGCCTGAACCCCGCGGATCAACTTTTGGATTCAAAAATACCACAAGCCTTTTTCTTTGATAATCTTTTAGCGACTTCTCCACAGGTATAGAAGCCGCGCAGCCAAGCAATACGGCGCCGCATAAAACAATCGGATAAATAACCGGAATTCTAATCCGCAATTTCCAAAGGAAATACCAGATGCCAGCCGTCAAAAATGGCACCGCCACGGCAATATAAACGACAATCCATTCGGATTTTAAAGAAAGCGCTAAATCCGCTAAAAGCGTCCCGCCGCGCTGCATATTCAAAAAGGTGCCTAAAAGAGGTATGCCTGCGGCAAGACAGCCCGAAACCACTATGCAAAACAGATAAAAAGGATTGACGCCTGCCATAAAAAGAAGGACCAAAGTCACAGGAAAATAAGAGAGCGTGGAAGAGAAATCAGGCTGCATCATTATAAGCACCAAATGACCCGCAAGCAGCGCAAATGCGGAAATTAAAAAGGATATTTTTTTCACATCTTTTATTCTCGCGTCAATAAAAGCGGCAAGCGCCAAAATAAACATTATTTTTGCAATTTCCACAGGCTGAAAAGAGACAAATCCGAAATCAAACCAGCCTTTTGTCCCTCTTTTTACCGAGCCAAAGACTAAAACGGAAATCAAAAGCGCAAGAGACAAAATATAAATGAACTTACTGAGATGCTTATAATACCGGTAGTTAAAACTCGCAAAAAGAAAAAGTCCCGCAAAACCCATTCCAGACGCTAAAAGCTGAATTGAAAGATATTTAAACGACATTCCGCAACCAAAGCTTGCGGAATATATTGCAGTAAAACTTATAAGCATTAAAACCAAAAGCGCAAGAATAAGACGCCAATCTACACCAAAAACCAGCTTCTTAAAAAATTTTGTTTTAAGGATCACTGCCGCTCTTCCTTTTCCGATTCTATATTAAAATAAGTTTCATATATCTTTCTGCTTATAGGTACGGCGTTAAGTCCGCCGCCGCCGCCGTTTTCAACAACAACCGCTATCGCGATTTCAGGAGCATCCGCAGGCGCGTAAGAAACAAACCAAGCGTGGTCGCTCCCATGCGGATTTTGGGCTGTTCCCGTTTTACCGGCGATTTTAACGCCGGAAATCTTGCTTCTTATTCCTGCTCCGCTTTCAACAGTTTCCAAAAGCGCTTTACACAGCAGACTCCACGTTTTATCCGATAAATCTATTCGCCCGCCAAATTCCAACGCATGTTTATACACTTCATTGCCGTTAAAATCCACAATTCTATCAACAATGTACGGCTTACGGCATACGCCTCTGTTTGCAACAGCAGACATCGCATACGCCATTTGAATAGGCGTTACCAGAAGAGCGCCCTGCCCTATTGCAAATATAACGGTGTCGCCATAAAGCCACGGCATTTTTAATTTTGATTTTTTCCACTCCGGGCTGGGAACAAAACCTTTTTTTTCATTAGGCAAATCTATGTCCGTCTTTTGTCCGAAATAAAATTTTCTCGCATATTTTTCAAGATTTCCTATACCAAGTTTAAGTCCCAGCTGATAAAAATAAACGTTGCACGACCGCGCTAAGGCGGAAATAAGATTCACGGCGCCGTGACCAGGTTTATACCAGCAGGAATAATGCCTGTTGCCAAGTTCAAAACTACCGGTGCAGCGCACTGTTTTTTCGGAATCAATATTCAGAAGTTCTACGGCGGCAGCAAACGTTATTATTTTAAACACAGACCCGGGCGGATAAACAGCTTGCAGCGATCTGTTAAAAAGCGGCAGATTTTTGTCTTTTAAATATCTGCCAAAATCTTTAGCGCCCGCTTTATTTGCGTCAAAGCCCGGACACGAAACCAATGCTTTTACGGCGCCGGTTCTAGTGTCAAGCACTACCACCGCCCCTCTGCCTGTGCTGCTGCTTTTTAGCGCATCGTAAGCGGCTTTTTGCAGTTTTAAATCCACCGTCGAGTAAACGTTTGACCCAGCTTGCGGCGGAACATATTTAAACGCTTTTACCCGATACCCTTTTGCGTTCACCTCAACCTGCCATCCGCCGTCCTTGCCCTGCAAATACACATCGTAAGACTGTTCTATGCCGCCTCTGCCGACATAATCTCCAATCTTACGCTCCTGTTCCGACCACTTCTCAATCTCGTCCACACTTATTTCACCCGTATAGCCGATTACATGGCTTACAACTTCTGGATAACAATAAATTCTGCGCGTCTCTCTTACAATGGAAATATTCTTTAAAATCGACTTTTTTTCCTGTATCTTAAACATTTCTTCCATTGTGATGTTATCCGCAAGTTTTACAAACCTGCCGTATCTATAGCATTTATCCGCCGAAATTTTTACATCTCTTCCTAAAATTTTATTGAGTTCTTTTATACTCTCGTTCGTCGGAGTTTGCTGCCGACCAAAAGGATAAAATAAAGCGGCATAAGTAAATTCGTTATCCGCAAGCACGATATTATCCGCAGAATAAATTACACCTCGCGGAGCGCGTTCATAGGTACTATGCATCCTCTGCTGCTGAGACACTTTTTCATAGCTGCCGCCTTTGATAATCTGCAGATAAAAAAGACGCAAAGAAAGACAAATAAACAGCAGTATAAAAAACATAAGAATTATTTTGTGTTTTTTAAGAAAAGCCTCGTAAGCAGATTTGTCTTCTTTCTGCAACGTCATTTACGCATACCATCCTATCTGCGGCTGAATAACTCAAAGCGGACGCTCCGTCTGAATTTTTTGAGAAATTTTATCTGCCCCTGAGTAAAATTTACAAGCGTACAAGTCTTAGACAAAACATGCAAAAATTACAGAAGAGATAAAATCTCAAAAACTGCTCTAGTCCTTTACTTTTTCTTTTCTCTGCCCAAGTATGTCCAAGTTGAAAGCCGCGCCAATTGCGCGGCTTAACTTTTTCCCCCTTTCTGATAACAGGGAAAAAGCAGCAACCATCTAAAAGACAGGGAATAGAAATAAGCGCCGCGCGCGGCTATAATATCAATCAGCCGACTATCCTGTCTAAAATATAAAACACTAAGGGAGCAAACAGCACCGTAATAATAATTTTTACAAGAATTGACAAAATAGTAAGAGAAAACGCATAATTTTCGCCGCCGGAAACAACAAAATATATCAAGCTGAAACCCGCCCAGTAAACAATACTCGCAAAAAATACTATTACAAACTGTGTCAAAGTCTTTTCCCTATCAAAACTTCCGCAAAATCTGCCGGCGAAATATCCTATAACGGCAAACATCACCGCTCTTATGCCGAAAATATCTGTCGAAAAGACATCCCATGTCAGACCGAACAAAAAACCCGCCAACTGCGCGTTCATTATCCCTTTTGAAAGTCCAAGATATACAATAAGAATCAGTATAAAGTTTGGAAAAATTCCATAAACGTTTACATATCTACCGAGAAAAAACTGAATCAGACAAAAAACAACATAAAATAAGAGATAAGAAATTAACTTTTTCATTCTGTTTCCGCCTGCGGCACAAGAATAACCGCTTCATAAAGAGCGCCGGTTTCATAAAAAGCTTCGGCTGTGGCAGTTTTAAAATCCGATGAAGTTTTCTTTGACACATTTTTAATAACGCCTACAGGCATGCCTTTTTGAAAAACCGCGCTCAGTCCGCTTATAACAATTTCGTCGCCGTATTCGACGCCGGCGCCGAGCGGAATATACGTAATTCTCAATAAACTCGCATTGAATCCCTCCGCAAGACAGTTAATGCCCTTATCTTTAATTTCTACGGGGATCACAGAAATTGAATTTGTTATTAAAGCGACTTTTGACGAAGTTTTATACGTTTCCACTATTCTGCCCGCGACGCATAACGCGTCGCTTTTTCTATTAAGCACCGCCACAGGAAGACCGTTATATAAACCGTCCGTCTCGCCTTTATCTATGATACACCACTGATACCATTCATCTGGAGATCTAAAAGAAATTCCGGCAAAAACGGATTTGGTATTTTTTATTTTTGCTAATTTTAAAAATCCTGACAAACTTTCGTATTTTTCAGACATCGCGTCGTAATTGCGGAGTTTATCGGCAAGCTTTTGGTTCTTCTGTTTATAGGTAATGTTTTCCTGATGTGTATGAACCATCGCTTTAACGTTGGCTGCAAAACTTCCGACAGAACGAAAAATGTAAGCCGATGTTCCGAGCGTGGGATAAGAAATATAATAAACAAGGTTTTTTATAAGTTTTACGGGAAGAGAGAACCTGCAGGTTATAAGAAAAAAACCAACTAAAAGGAGAACTGCAAAGATGATATTTTCATATCTTGATTTTTGGCGTCGGTGCATTTTTATCAAAACCCGGTGCAGAACATAAACAGAGCCGCATGCAGTCGCTTGGCAGAACTATACTACATTTTTCTTTTTTCAGATTTTTTTATGTTATCCAGCTCTTCCAAGTATGCGCCTGTTCCTTTCGCGACGCAGCTAAGCGGATCATCCGCGCGATTTACGGGAAGTTCGGTTTCCTTTGATAAGAGTTCCGGCAGTCCCCGCACAAGAGAACCGCCGCCGCTTAATATTATTCCGCGGTCAACAAGATCTGCAGCAAGTTCCGCGGGAGTTTCTTCAAGAACATTTTTTATAACTTCCGTTATCTTTTTGATAGGATCTGATAACGCATTTCTAACTTCTTCCGAAGTAATAGTGACAGTTTTAGGAAGACCTGTAAGCAGATCTCTGCCTTTTACGTCCAGAGAGAGTTCTTTTTCAAGCGGAAATACGGAGCCTGTCTTCATTTTAACTCCTTCCGCTGTATTTTCGCCTATCGTAAGATTATATCTCCGTCTGAAATACTGAATTATGGCTTCATCCATTTTATCGCCCGCGACATCAAGCGACTTCGCAACGACCATACCGCCTAAAGATATAATGGCAACTTCAGTCGTACCTCCGCCGATATCAACTATCATGCTTCCTTCAGCTTCCTGAATGGGTATGCCCGCCCCGATTGCAGCCGCCATAGGCTCGTCTATGAGATAAACTTCTCTCGCCCCGGCCTGTTCGGCGGATTCTCTTACGGCTCTTCTTTCAACTTCAGTGATTCCAGAAGGAACGCCTATAACCACCCTCGGATGAAGGAGCGTTCTTTTGCTGTGAACCTTTTTTATAAAATACCTTATCATCTTTTCGGTTGCTTCAAAATCCGCAATAACGCCGTTTCTCAGAGGTCTTACGGCAATAATATTTGCAGGAGTTTTGCCAAGCATTTTTTTCGCTTCTACGCCAATAGCCAGAACGCGTTTCGTATTGCGTTCCATAGCCACGACAGACGGCTCTCTTAAAACAATATCCTGCCCTTTAATAAAAACAAGAACGGAAGCCGTTCCGAGATCTATGCCCATGTCGTTTGAAAACAACCCAAAAATATAATTGAACATTTTTTCCTCAATATTAAAAGCGAAAATCAAAAAATGGAGCAAACTACAAAAGCCAACTTAAAGATTCTAAAAAAAACAACCGCCTGCCTTGAATTTATTTAAAGAGACTGCCGACAACAGAAAAAAACGCTCTTAGCCATCGCTGTAATGTAAACAGTTCAAAACTATCTTCCGAAGTTGGTTCTTAACTTCATTTTTCAATTCCGTTTTTAATCGATTAATCGACAAGTTTAACTATGGCAATTGGCGCTCTATCGCCGTGTCTAGTTCCTATTTTCAAAATCTGCGTATAGCCGCCGGGTCTCTCTTTATACCTAGGCACTAAAACGTCAAAAACTTTTTTTACGACATCTTTATTGTTTATTTCTCCATTCACTGCTCTGATAGCGCTTAAATCGGCTTTTTTTGCTCTTGTTACAAGCTTTTCGGAGTAACTTACAAGTTCCTTTGCCTTAGGCAGCGTAGTCGTTATTCTCTCATGAAGAAACAACTCGACCGTCAAACTGCGGAGTAAAGCTCTTTTATGCGAACTTGTAATTCCAAGTTTGCTCCCGTTATAAGTTTTTATCATTCTCTACTCCCCTTCTATTTTCATTCCGAGCGACAAGCCCAATTCTTTGACTTTATCTTTAATTTCTTCAGACGAACGCTTGCCTAATTTATCAAAGGTTAGCAAATCTTCTTCTTTCATTTTAACAAGATCGCCCACAGTTTCAATTCCGGCTTTTTTCAGGATTTTCAAAACTTTAGTTGAAATACCCATAGCGCTAATCGACTGCCTAAAAATTTCTTTTACCTGTCCCGCCTCTTTTCCCTCTTCGACGCCTTCAATATCTTCGGAAACTTCCGCAGAGTTAACCGCCGCCGCATCGTCTGTAAAAATCGCAAGACTATCTCTCAATATTTCTGCAGACTGCTTCAAAGCATTCTGTGGAGACAACGAGCCGTCCGTCCATATTTCCATGATAAGTCTGTCATAGTTGAGAGCCTGCCCCACGCGGGTATTCTCAACTTCGTAATTAACTTTTGTTATAGGAGAAAACAACGAATCGAGAGTTATTGTCCCCACTGAATATTCGCTCGATTTTATCTCTTCGGCAAGAACGTATCCTTTGCCCGCAGAAACTTCCAATTCCATTTCAAGCGACGTTCCGTTGTCTATATTTGCAATTTCCTGTTCAGGATTCATTATCCTGACATTCGCGTTTTCTTCAATATCTTTTGCGGTTACTTTCCCGGCTTTTTTAACTTTTAAATAAAGCGTTTCCGGACATGAGGAATAGAGTTTTACTTTAATTTTTTTTAAATTTAAAACAATCTGCGCCACGTCTTCTTTAATACCTTTCAAAACTGCAAATTCGTGCAAAGCTCCCGCAATTTTTACGGAAGTGACAGCCGCTCCTTCAAGACTTGAAAGAAGAATTCTTCTCAATGAATTGCCTATTGTGTGACCATAACCGCGTTCAAAAGGTCCTGCGCTGAAACGCCCGTAAAACTCAGTAGCAGTTTTTTCATCTAAAATAAGTTTACGCAATTTTTCCAAATCCAGTGCTTTCATTATTTAATAACCTCACTCAAAAAGCCTTTCGGCGGTTAGTTTATTTCGAATAATATTCCACAATAAGCTGACTATTTATGGGATGAGAACTTTCGCCGGCAGGCGGCTCACCTAAGACAGTTCCGGCAATCTTGTTTTTATCAAAACTTAGCCATGCGGGAATGTATCCCATCGTTTTTTCAATGAGTTTTTTTATAATCGCGTTTGATTTATATTTTTCAGGAACCGTTATAACATCGCCGACTTTCACTTGATAACGCGGAAGGTCTATTTTCTTTTCGTTAACCAAAACATTCCCGTGATTTACAATCTGTCTTGCCATTCTTTTTGACGAAGCAAGCCCAAGTCGATAAACTACGTTATCGAGTCTTGATTCAAGAAGTTTAAGCAAATTATCGCCGGCGGAACCTTTCATTTTCTCTGCCATTTTATAATAATGGCTGAACTGTTCTTCCGTTAAACCGTATATTCTTCTAGCTTTCTGCTTTTCGCGTAAATGTTTTGCGTAATCGGACATTCTACCTTTTGTAGTTCCGTGCTGTCCGGGACCATTTTTGCCTCTCTTTCTGTCAAGAGTACACTTTGAAGAGCATCTTTCCCCTTTGAGAAAAAGTCTTTCTTTTTCACGGCGGCACAACTTACATACTGACCCTAAATAACGTGACATCTATAAAAATCCTCCAAGATTATTTGCATTACTTAATTTAAATAAATGTCCGTCAGCAGTCTGCTGCGCCGAACATCATTTCCACCTATACTCTTCTCAGTTTCGGCGGACGACAGCCGTCGTGAGGAACGGGAGTAATATCTTTTATAGCCGTTATGCTAAGCCCTGAACTCTGCAAACCTCTTATAGCCGTTTCTCTTCCCGGTCCGGGACCCTTTACAAAAACAGCAATCTGCTTCACACCTATGCTCAAAGCTTTTTTACCCACTGAAACAGCAGTCATCTGAGCTGCAAAAGGAGTTCCTTTTTTTGTGCCTTTAAATCCGGAACCTCCCGACGATGACCAAACTAAAGTGTTGCCTTTTTCGTCTGTTACGTTGACAATAGTATTGTTAAACGTTGATAATATATAAGCTTTTGCCACTCCGCCAGTATATCTTTTCTTTTTAGAGCCGGCGGACCTTTTTTCTTCTGCCATACTTCCTCCGTTTACGTCATATAATCCATTATCCCGATTATTGATCTACAACCAACAATAATAAATAACATACTACAGCGCCGCAGCTTCCTGCGAACTGCCGTTTAACCTTTGAGGAAACTGTCGTTTCTTTTACTAAGTATTCGGACTTTCCCGCAGACTATTTTTCCACTTCGCTGCGTTTGTCCACAACAACAGATAAAACATCACCGACAACGCTATATTTTCTAACCCTTTTTCTTCGGAGACGGCGCTTTGCCCGCTCCGACAGTTCTTCTTTTGCCGCGCCTTGTGCGCGCATTGGTTTTAGACCTCTGCCCTCTAACGGGAAGATTTTTTCTGTGGCGCGAACCTCTGTAACTTCCTATTTCCACAAGTCTTTTGATATTTGATTGAATTTCTCTTCTGAGGTCTCCTTCAACTTTAAGATTTTTTGTTATAAGATTATTTATACTGCTGACTTCTTCTTCTGTCAAATCTTTAACTCTTTTTGCGGGATCCAAAGAAAGTTCCGCAATAATTTCGTCTGATATGGCAGGTCCGATACCGTAAATATATCTTAACGCTATATCAAGCCTTTTATTTTTCGGCAAGTCTATTCCGGCTACGCGCGCCATTTATCTATCCTCCAATCGATTTATCAGAAATAATTCTGACACCGCTTAATATTTACTGACAGAATATGCTGTAGTTTCTGTTGACGCTCAATCTCAATTCTGTCTTTGTTTATCCTTGTCTCTGTTTGTGTCTCGGATTTTGGCACGTTATCCTTACAACGCCTCTGCGTTTCACCACTTTACATTTCTGACAAATCGGTTTTACTGATGCTCTGACTTTCATTTAGCGCTCCGTTTTATTTCTATATGTATGTCGTCGCAATACACAAAAGAGAAAAGGGGAAAAAAGAGAGACGCAGCGGTTCATTACAAAACAACTGCCGCCTTAAATCCGCCGTTAATTTTTTTTATTCTATCACGACCATCTTTGTAAACGTAAAGAAAAAAATTCATTTTTACGGACAGAAAGCCAAATAGCATCAAAACGGTCTTCTATTTCTCTCGGTATGTTATTCTTCCTCTTGTCAAATCATAAGGAGAAAGTTCAACTTTTACTTTATCTCCGGGAAGAATTTTTATGTAGTGCATTCTCATTTTACCACATATGTGCGCCAGAATCACATGTTTTCCCTCAATTTCTACTTTAAACACGGCATTCGGCAGAGATTCTAGAACTTTTCCGTCAACAATAATCTTTTCTTCTTTGCTCATTCTACACCTTTGTCAAAATTTCATAACCGTTTTCGGTTATCGCGACGGTATGTTCAAAGTGGGCGCTTAAACCGCCGTCTTTTGTAACAACCGTCCAGTTGTCATTTGTCATACAGACTTCACAGCTTCCGGTGTTTATCATAGGCTCTATCGCAAGCACCATACCGGGAAGCAACTTAATGCCAGTACCAGCTTTGCCAAAATTTGGAATTTGAGGATCTTCATGCAAAGATCTTCCTATCCCGTGTCCCACAAAATCCCTTACAACAGAAAATCCCCCATCTTCCGCCGTCTTCTGAACCGCATAAGAAATGTCGCCGAGTCTTTTACCCGACAACGATTGTTCAATACCTTTCTGTAAAGATAGTTCGGTAACTTCAAGAAGTTTTTCGGCGGAGGCTGAAACACTGCCCACCGCATAGGTCATTGCCGCGTCGCCATAATAGCCTTCGTAAATTACTCCTATATCTACGGAAACTATATCACCCGATTTAAGCACGCGTGAAGCGTTCGGAATCCCGTGTACTACTTCGTCATTTATCGATACGCAGGCAGAAGCTGGAAAAGGATAACTTATTCCTCTAACGCCTAAAAATGCAGGCGTCATTTTCAGCGACCTTATATATTTTTCTGAGAAAACGTCTATATCTTTCGTCGTTATTCCGGGTTTTATTATTCCGGAGAGTTTCTGCAGTATTTCCCCCACGACTCTGCCGGCAATTCTCATTTTTTCAATTTCTTTTGGAGTTTTTAATTCTACGTTTTGTTTCTTAAAAAATTTATAATCCATTCGCAATGCAGCTACTTATCTGCGCAAATACGTCTTTTTCGTCTTTCAAACCATTTATGTAAATAAGCGTATCGCTTTTTTCATAATATTCAATTAAAGGTTTCGTCTGTCTTTCGTAAACGGCAAATCTTTCTCTGACAACATTTTCTTTATCGTCGCTTCTTTGAAACAGCTTGCCGCTACATCGGTCGCATTTTCCATCTTCTTTTGGAGGCAACAACGTCATATTATAACTTGCCCCGCATACGCAAATTCTTCTTCCCACTATTCTCTTAACCGCTTCCTCAAAAGGAACATCTATCAAAAGAACTCCTTCTATTTTTATATTTTTGGATTTCAGCACCGCGTCTAATTCTTCAGCCTGTTTCACGGTTCTAGGAAACCCGTCCAAAAGAAATCCTTTTTTTATTATGTCATCTTTTTCAAGATGCTTTTTCACCATATTGACAACTATTTCATCAGGAACCAGCTGCCCCGCCGAGAGGAGCTTACTCACAACTTCGTCCGATTCTTTTTCTTCCCTGAACATATCGCCCGTAGACAAATGAACCATGCCAAACTTTCCGGCAATGTTTTTCGCCTGCGTGCCTTTACCCGCTCCGGGAGGTCCCAAAATTATATAATTCATACTTTATTTTACGTTGAACCATCTTCCTTTTATGCGTCCTTCTTTCACAAATCCTTCGTAATGACGCATAATAAGATGCGATTCTATCTGTCCGATAGTATCAAGCGAAACACCTACAACAATAAGCAACGATGTTCCTCCGAAAACAAACGGAACGCTAACCACCGACCTTAAATAATCCGGCAGAACGGCAATACAAGCAACAAACAATGCTCCGCCGAGCGTAACCCTTTCTAAAATTTTCTGTATATACACGGAAGTCGGTTCGCCGGGTCTTATACCCGGTATGAAGCCGCCCGATTTCTTCATATTCTCCGACAAGTCTTTAGGATTAAAAGATATAGAATTATAGAAATAGCAAAAGAAAATAACAACAGACGCATAAACTAAACTATACACTATGGAACCGTTATGACTGAGCCATTCCGTAATTTTCCTAGCTATTGGAAAACCCCAAAACGTCCATCCCGGGGTAAACTGAGCTAACGTCAAAGGAGCAGACAAAACAGATACTGAAAATATTACGGCAATAACGCCGGATTGGTCAACTTTTATCGGCAGAAAAGACGTCTGAGTGCCGTACATTTTTCTACCGATCACTCTTTTTGCATAATGAACAGGGATTTTTCTTTGCGCAGTTTCAATCCACACAACCAAAACTAAAACCACAATCACAATAATGGCAAGCGCCAAAACGAACAATACCGAAATTTCTTCCATCTGCACAAGTTTTATAATGCTTAGCATTGAATGCGGAAGTCTCTCTACTATACCTGCAAAAATTACAAGAGAGATGCCGTTTCCTATTCCTCTTTCTGTAACCTGCTCGCCAAGCCACATAATTAACACGGAACCCGTAACAAGAGTTAAAACCGCCATAACAATCCATGACAACGACGGATTGACAACTATAGGCACTCCAGACGGAGCAGGCATTCTGCTTATCATCATTATCCAGCCGAAAGACTGCAGCGTGCCTAACATCACCATTCCATACCTTGTAATCTGCGTAAGTTTTTTTCTACCGTGTTCCCCTTCTTTTTCAAGTTTGTCCAAGTAAGGTATTAGGTGAGCGCCATGCATTAAGCTCATTATAATAGACGCATTAATATACGGCATAATACCCATAGAAAAAATTGACATTCTATTTAAAGCTCCGCCCGAAAACATATCTAAAAAACCCAAAAGACCGTTATTATGCGCGTCAAAAAAAGACTTTAACGCTTCAGTATTGACGCCCGGAATAGGAACTATAGCTCCTATCCTATAAGCAATAATTATAAACAAAGTGAACAGCACTTTATTGCGCAGTTCAGATATTTTAAATATATCAGTAAAAGTCTTAAGCATATTGTTATTGTTTCCCGTTTTTATATAACAGCAAATAAAAAATATTCCGTATGCGATAGCAGATTCTTGCTTCACCTAAAAGAACAGCAAAAACTTTAAGATATCCGTAAATCCCGCATTTAATATCGTCTTCAAGTCGCCTAAACGATCCTCAAAATCTTTTATTTGTCGTCTCGTCAAATAATTTCAGTTTTTCCGCCGGCAGCTTTAATTTTGTCAAGCGCAGATTTTGAAAAGGCGGCGGCTTTCACCGTCAAAGGTTTGTTAATATCCCCAGAACCTAAAATTTTCACAAGCTTGATTTTGGCAACAAGATTCGCTTCTTTTAGCAGTACCGGAGTAACTTCGACGCCTGCTTCAAATCTATTTAAATCATTAACGTTGATAATTTCATATTCTTTGCGGAACCGACTATTGTTAAAACCTCTCTTGGGAATCCTCCTAAAAATAGGCATCTGTCCGCCTTCAAAGCCCACTTTTTTCGATCCGTCTCCAGAACGCGATTTTTGTCCTTTACAACCGCGTGTGGAACTGCGACCGTGACCGGAACCCACCCCGCGCCCGACAATCTTTTTTCTGTGCTTTGAACCCTGTGCAGGTTTTAAATTATCTAAACCTATCATATTTCCGCGACCTCTTTCCTTCTGATTTTAGCAACATCTTCTTTTAAGCGAAGCGACTTGAGAGCCTCAATTGTCGCATAAGCTACATTAAAAGGATTAGAAGAACGCATTGATTTCGTAAGAATATCTTTTATTCCCACAGCTTCAAGCACTGCTCTTACAGCACCGCCCGCAATAACGCCTGTTCCGGGAGCGGCAGGCTTCAACAAAACCTTTCCCGAACCTAAAACGCCAATTATTTCATGCGGAATAGTACTTCCTTTAAGACGAATAGGAATCATATTTTTTGAAGCATGCACTCTACCTTTTTGAACCGCAGCCTGCACTTCGTTTGCTTTGCCAAGTCCACAGCCTACTTTTCCGGATCCATCACCTACAACCACCAAAGCGTTAAAAGAAAATCTCTTGCCGCCTTTAACAACTTTTGCCACTCTGTTGACGGCGACTACTGTTTCTTTTAAACCGCTGTCGTTTTGTTGTTGTCTTGATTGTTCAGCCAACTTATCCTCCTCCTAAAACTGCACGCCGCTATTTCGACGTTATCTCTATCTCCGACCACTTCTAACATCTTTAGCTTCAATAAATTTTTCAATCTTTTATCTAAATCCGTTTCTTTCTATAGTACGGCATCGCTATCGTCTAGCTTATAATCTATTTCTTGCATAGTTGATAAGTTCACAAGCACACATCCTGACTCTTTTTAGTTCGTTCGTAGAAAGAGTAAAAAAGCAATTAGGCGCATCGCCAAACAGCTCCTCTAACTTATCATTTCCTATTGTTACGATTAAATGATTTGTCGCCGAGACTTATCCTGCTAAAAAACATGTCTGGATATGTCTTCATCTTGCTTATACCATAACTAACTTCCTCGCGTATCTTTGTACCTCTGTCTGCTGCCCGTACTACAAGAGTATCAGGAGTCATTGATGCTATAAGTCCCTTTTGTTTAAGAAACGCAGTTACGCTTATTAGTTCATCATCTGAGTACGCGTAGCCACTCTTGCACAAAGACACTCTCCTAGCTCTATCAAGTTCCTTCAGTAGGACATGCGGCACAGGTTTTGTCCGTAAAATGTTACCTCGCTCTCCTCATTTGATAGCCTCCATAAATGAATGTTTCACACTCTCTATCATAGCAGGAAGCAGAGGTGTAAGCTGCAAGTACAGTAAGCGGACATATGCCAGACGCCAAATTATTGGCAGAGTTGCGGTTACTATCAACACAATGCCCCCACTTAAAAAACAATCCACACGCGGCGTCGGTTTCGGACGATAACGCGAGCATGTTAGCGCTATTGCTGTGATTAGTATTAAACGCCTCGCTCTTGTCAGCGTGATGGTGGATAATCTCGTTGTGGTTATGGTGTTGTAAGCGGAGTCTTGCGACACACCCGATACGTGTAGAAAAACGACACTAGCATTATTGCTTGTATAATTGCTATAATCGTTTTTAACATTATCTATCTTCTTTTTTACTCAATCATTCTTTTCGTTATCCCAATGACAATCGCGCAATTTTTCAATTCTCTCGTTAACCTTTAGAGAAACTCCGCTTTCCGCAATAGTAAAAACTTTAATTACATCAAAACTCTTTTATTAAGTATTGTTTGTCTTTGACGGATTCCTGAATGTCAAAAACATTCAGCTCCATAAAACACCACGCTCGACTGGCAATAACGCGATTCAAGGACAGTCCTATACGACGTTTCCGTACGGCTATTGCCTCGCTACCGACAACAAACTTATCTGTCTTTTCAAATGAGGCGAAAATATTTAGAAGCGAGCTGCACTCTTAGAGCATCGGCAAACTCATCTGTTTACTTAGGAAACAAGAGCATATCAGCCATAAATAAACTATGCAAGTCTCTGTAAAGGAAGAAGAAAAAGTTGAAGGAGGCGTTTATATCTTTTAAACGCGCTCTATTCTCATAATTTAATATTTTTTTAATTTTATCATTTTTTTATCTTTTTCACAAATAAAAATATTGTTATTAAGCATACTTCTTTAGATTTATGCACAAAAGCATCAAAAAAAAGAATAGACACGAGACAGAAAAGAGAAAGAGCAGTTCTAGCACTAAGTTGGAACATATTGTTTTATTTTCAAACAGTAAGAAGAGAAAAAAAACTATAAAACCGACGCGATATTAAAAAAAACAAAATAAGACAAAGACTCCATAAGCACAAAAACGGTTAACATATAACTCAGTAGGAAAACAAAGATTATATATGCAAAATACAGAAAGAGTTTTTTGATAGATGAGTAATTACGGATAAGCGTTTATTTATTGACGTCTAAAACGGACAATGTCAATTTAAATTCTGCGTCAGCTTAAATTCTATATACCACTTAAAAATAAAACAATACTTTTTCTTCATCCTCGCAAAAAGGGAGGAAAAAGAAATTTATTAAAACTCAAGTCCGTTTTCTCTCGCGGTATCTGCAAGAGCTTTAATTTTACCAGTATATTCGTAGCCCCTACGATCAAAAACAACCTTCTTCACGCCTTTTTCAACCGCTTTTTTTGCAATTAACCCGCCGACAGACTTAGCAGCTGCCACAGTATCGGTAACTTCAAATTTTCCTTTAAGTTCCGGCGACAATGTCGATGCCGAGGCAAGAGTGACGCCTTTGCCGTCGTCAATAATTTGCGCATAAATATGTTTATGCCCGCGGTGAACGCTTAAGCGTGGTCTATCAGCCGTTCCGTTAATTCTGTTTCTAACTCTCTTCACGCGGTAAGTAAATCTTTTATTTGAATCTTTCATTTAATCCTCTATTTTTTGCCTGAACTTGACGCTGCCTTTCCAGCCTTTCTTATAATCTTTTCGCCTGAATACTTTATACCAAAACCTTTATAAGGTTCAGCCGGCTTCACAGCTCTTATACGGGCGGCGAATGCTCCGACTTCATATTTATCGGTCCCCGACACCGTAATCAAAGTATTTTTATCTGGCATAAGAGTCGCTGTAGTTTTCACCGCGGAAGGTATCGGAAGAGTCACTAAATGAGAGAAACCCACAGTCATAACTAAGTTTTTTCCGTTCTCTATATTCGCTTTATAGCCAAGTCCTATTACTTCAAGTTCTTTCTTAAAACCTTTTGTAACGCCTTCAACCATATTGACAACAAGTCCCCTTATAAGACCGTGCAGCATATTGTGCTGGCGAGAGTCTCCGAGTGCTTCGACAAGGATACTATTTTTGTCAATTTTTACGTTCATCTTCCTATCAATTGCCTGCGAAAGCCTGCCGGCAGGACCCGTTACTTCAAGTATTCTATCTTTAAACTCCGCTTTCACTTTTTCCGGCATAAAAACCGGCTTTTTACCTAAACGACTCATTATTTGATCCTCAATATAAATTTTCTGCTAAACAGTCAGATATCTTAGGAGTTCATTCTTAAAAATAACAGCCGCATTAACCCGTCTGTCCTGCGTCACCAGACGTATCCTATCACTTCTCCGCCGATTTTGTCTCTTCTCGCCTGTCTGTCTGTCATTAAACCTTTAGATGTAGAAACAATGGTAACACCCAAACCACCGACGGTTTTAGGCATATCCGCATAACCCTTATATATTCTCAAACTTGATTTTGAAACTCTTTTTATTCCTTGAATAACTGATTTGCCTCCGTGGATATATCTAAGATGAATTCTCAAAATGCCATGACTTTGCTTTTCAACATTTTCGATTCTGTAATCTGTAATATACCCCTCTTCTTTCAAAATCCTTGCAATTGCTACTTTTAATTTTGAAGCCGGAATATTAATTTTTTCGTGTAATTTTAAATTTGCATTGCGAATGCGCACAAACATATCTGATATTGGATCTGTAATCATTCAAACTGACCTCTTCTCTTAAAAGTTATCACCAACTTGACTTAGTAACACCCGGTATTTCGCCGTTGTGCGCTAATTTGCGCAGACATATTCTACAAATCCCGAAATCTCTGTAATAGCCACGCGGTCTTCCGCACAGACGACATCTATTTCTGTAGCGCGTTGCAAATTTTTGAGGTTTACGCATTTTTGCTTCTGCTGAAGTTGTTGCCATAGAAAAATATCCTTTAATTTATTTGCCACTTTTGACTATTACTTTTTTAAACGGCATACCAAAAGACTCAAGCAGCACTTTTGCATGTTCATCTTTTTCCGCTGTCGTCACTATAGTGATATTCATACCTCTCGCTTTATCCGATTTTTCAACGTTTATTTCAGGAAAAACATATTGTTCTGTAAGTCCTAAATTAAAATTACCTTTCCCATCAAAACTATCAGATTCAATACCCCTGAAGTCTCTTATACGCGGCATTGCAATATTGATAAGCCTATCTAAGAACTCATACATCATGGCGTTTCTGAGCGTTACCTTAACGCCTATAGGCATTCCCTGTCGTATTTTAAAATTTGATACCGATTTTTTCGCACGGCAAATTAAAGGTTTTTGCCCAGTAATCGCCGCAAGCTCCTCTGTTGCAATATCTAAAACTTTAATGTTTTCTTTTGCCTCACCTAAGCCTATGTTTACGACAATCTTCGTAAGACTTGGAACTTGGTGAATATTCTTAAAGTTGAACTTTTCTCTGAGTTCCGCTTTTACATTTTTATTATAAAGTTCTTTTAAACGAGGCTGATTCATTATTCTTTCCTTATCCGTTTCCTTTATGCTTCTACCGTTTTAGAGTATTTTTTAATGAGGATTTTCTCAGCTTTCTGCTAAACAAAACTAAAAAAGCCCGTCAAAAACCGCAGACTAAAGAGATTTCCGCAAATAAAAAAACCAAAAGACAAAGCACTAAATTATCATCTCGCCACAACGGCGACATACTCTTACCTTTTTCCCGTCGGAAAGCCTGTCAAATTTAGGTCTTGAAGCCTGATCACATTTGGGACATATAAGCATAACTTTGCTTATGTTGACAGGAGCTTCTTTCTCGCAAATCCCTCCCGACTCTCTCTGCGTGGGTTTAGTATGTCTTTTGACAAAATTTACTTTTGCAACGATAACTCTATCTTTATCAGGGGAAACATAAATAACTTCGCCTTTTTTTCCTTTGTCTTTTCCCGATAAAATTATCACCTTGTCTTTTTTCTTAATGTTAAGCATTTGTTATATTTCCCTTTCTTAATACTCGCCGCACTGATAAAACAGCTATTTCATTTCCGAAATATCCAAACATCTATTTACCGCCTTTTTCGGAAATCTCCGCTTATTATGTTCTTTTAAAGTAACAGACAGATAAGCGCAAATATTTTGCTTCGCCCTCTGCAATGACAGGCCGGACGCCTTCACCTGTCGTTCAATCTTTCGGCAGACAGGTAAACACGACAGGATAAAAGTTATATCACTTCCGGCGCTAAAGAAATTATTTTAAGATAATTATTTTCCCTCAATTCTCTTGCGACCGGACCTAAAATACGCGTTCCTTTTGGTTCACCTTCGTCATTAATAATAACGGCTGCATTGTCGTCAAACTTAATATAGCTTCCGTCTATCCGGCGGATTTCTTTTACCGTACGCACTACTACGGCTTTAACGACATCGCCCTTTTTAATACTTGCATGCGGCAACGCATCTTGTACCGACGCATGGATTACATCGCCTATGCTGGCATACCGACGTTTTAAACCCTTAGTGACCCTGAAGCAGCGGATTTTTTTTGCTCCCGAATTATCCGCAACGTTTAAAATAGTTCTCTCTTGAATCATTCCGTTATCCTTCGCCAAAAGCTTATTTTCAGATTGCTGATATTTTATTTATTACTTCGACCAAGACCCATCTTTTTGTCTTTGACAACGGTCTCGACTCCATTATCCTGACTTTATCGCCCGTATGAGAAATATTTTTTTCATCATGCACGACAAATTTACTTTTACTGCGAAGCACGCGGTCATATAAAGAATGCCGATACGTCCTCTCAACGGAGACTCGTCTTGTCTTGCTGTTTTTGTCGCTTACAACTACGCCCGTACGGAACTTGCGTTTTCCACGTTCTGACATTATTGTTCCTTCCCGTTATTTATCTTGTTTAGACTCTTCTTCCAGTTAATAAGAGTTTTGACTCTCGCTATATTCCTTCTTATTTTCCTTATTTCAAGAGGATTTTTGACAGGAGATGTCGAATGACGGAATCTCAATCTGAAAATTCTATCCTGCAGTTCGCCAAGCTCCGCTCTTAATTCGACATCCGACATATTTTTTATTTCATTCCAATTTTTACTTTTCATTGCATCCTCAAATATCGGCTCTTACTAAAATCTTTGTATGTATAGGAAGTTTGTTTGAAGCAAGCGTCAGAGCTTTCTTTGCTTCCGCTTCCGTAATACCTTCCATTTCAAACATTACTCTTCCGGGTTTGACCACCGCCACCCAAAACTGCGGATCGCCTTTACCTTTACCCATTCTTGTTTCGGCAGGCTTCTTTGTGACCGGCTTATCGGGAAAGATCCTAATCCAAACTTTTCCGCCTTTCTTTACAGATCTCGACAGCGCAATACGAGCCGCTTCTATCTGATTGCTGTTTATCCACACAGGTTCAAGAGCTTGAAGTCCATACTTGCCAAAAGCCAACGAAGTACCGCCTTTGGCTTTGCCTTTCATCCTTCCCCTGTGCATTTTCCTATATTTAACTCTTTTCGGCATCAACATTATAAATGTCCTCTGACTTTTTATGCATCAATTATTTAGATTCTTCTTTCGCCTTAGCAGTCTGCACCTGTTCCGTCACCGCATTTAAATCAACAACTTTTGCTTCTTCAATTAATTCTTTAGTTGTCTTTTTAAAAAGTTCTTTTTTGAATATCCACACTTTTACGCCTATCTGTCCCATAGTCGTATACGCTTCCACAAAACCGTAATCAATATCGGCTCTGAATGTCTGCAGAGGAACTCTCCCTTCCTTAAGCCACTCGGTTCTTGCAATTTCTGCGCCGCCGAGCCTGCCCGAAACCATCACTTTTATCCCCTGTATCCCCGACATCATCGCTCTTTCAATCGCTTTTTTCATTACTCTTCTGAAAGCAACATGTTTTTCCAGCTGAAATGCAATGCTTTCAGCCACAAGCTGAGCATCTATTTCAGGTCTTTTAATCTCCATGACATTTACAAAAGTTTTCTTTGCCGACATAGTTTCAATTTCTTTTCTCAAATTCTCAATACCCTGCCCGCCTTTTCCGATTACAATGCCCGGACGAGATGTATAAATATTTATGCGTAAATATTTACCGGGTCTCTCTATAACAATTTTTGATACCGCAGCTAATTTAAGTTTATCTTTTAAATAAACTCTTATGTGGTAATCCTCTTCTATAAAATTGGGCATCTCTTTTATATTAAACCATTTAGATTCCCAGTCTTGAATATACCCTAGTCTCACGCTTTTTGGATGTACCTTATGCCCCATTTTTCTTACCTTTCCTAAAAATTTTTTATCTTACTCCGCTTCCTGCGTTTTTACTTTATTTTTGTCCGCTTTTTTCTTTGTTTTTTCCGGAATTACGCCGACATCTGTAACAACTATCGTAAGATGAACAGTCCTTTTTTTTATCGGCATGCTTCTCCCCTTAGATCCAGCTCTCATTCTTTTTAATGTCGGTCCGTTTCCGACCCACGCTTCTTTCACTTTGAGATTTGAATAATCCTTGAGTTTTCCTGCATTTGCGACCGCGCTTTTTAAGACCTTTTCAACAAACGAGGCGGCCGATTTAGGAAGAAAAGAAAGAACCTCAAACGCTCTCCTGACTTTTTTATCTCTGACAAGCGCAAGAACTTGATTTACCTTTCTTGGAGTATATCTTACAAACTTTGCCGTTGCTTTTGCTTCCATCTAAATATCCTTTTACGTTTAACAATAACACTTTCGCTCAAACAACAGCTGCCGACACTGCACCTTCGACGAAGCACAACCGTTGCATATTTTTATTTATATTTGCTTATACAAGAGACGTTTCTTGTTTTGTCATTCCGCTATGACCTTTAAAAGTCCTTGTCGGAGAAAATTCCCCAAGTCTATGACCCACCATTTGTTCCGATATAAATACCGGGAGAAACTTCTTGCCATTATGTATCGCTATCGTATGTCCGACAAATTCCGGAGTTATAACACTCGCTCTCGCCCATGTTTTAATAACTTTTCTGTCGCCGGTTTTATTAAGTTTCTGCATTTTCTTTAAAAGTTTTTCATCTACATAAGGACCTTTTTTTGTTGAACGACTCATCTATTTTTTCCTCCACCTACTTCTTAGCTTTATTACGATGACTGATTATTGTCCAATCCCAGATTTTTTTAGGTCTCGTCTTAAAACCTTTAGCAGGCTGGTTCCAAGGACTCCTGGGCTGATTATTGCCTTTAGATCTGCCTCTGCCGCCTCCGTGCGGATGGTCGACGGCGTTCATCGCGGTTCCGCGCACATGAGGTTTTCTGCCCATGTGCCGATTTCTACCCGCAGAACCCAGAGTGATATTTTCGTGATCTAAATTTCCCACCTGACCAATTGTTGCATAACAGCTCACTCTGATAAGCCTTATCTCGCCGGAAGGCATTCTTATATGAGCGTAATCGCCCTCTTTGGCAAGAAGCTGCGCCGCGGCGCCGGCAGAACGGACGAGTTGTCCGCCTTTACCCGCTGCAAGCTCCAAATTATGTATAAAAGTCCCCACAGGTATATTCGCAATAGGAAGAGAATTTCCCGGTTTTATTGCAGCGTCAGGACCGGACACAAGCAAATCCCCAACTTTTACGCCTATAGGGTGGATTATATATCTTTTTTCGCCGTCCCTATATTGCAGAAGAGCGATTCTGCTTGAACGGTTAGGGTCATACTCTACTGACATTACCTCTGCCGGAATGTTAAATTTATTCCGTTTAAAATCAATAATTCTGTAAAATCTTTTATGGCCGCCGCCTTTGAAACGAACCATTATCTGCCCGGTATTGTTGCGACCGCCTTTTTTCTTTATTATTTTTGTCAACGATTTTTCAGGCTTCGTCTTTGTGATATCTGAAAAGCTTGAAACTGACATATGTCTTCTTGACTGCGTATACGGCTTAAATGTTTTAATCGGCATTGCTTTTTCCTGTTATCGGGCAAACGTCTTCGACACCTCTATCTTATTTGCGCCCATAGCTGTTTCTATAATAAACAAATGTTGTTTTCTCCTGACTTCATCCATGATACTTCAAATTACGCATTTATCGCACAACCATAACCAGATTTGACATCAGTTGAAAAGTAAGTTGCTTTTCAACAAAAACCACGTCCGAAATCAGACTTCGTCGACTAATTGAATTTCCTGTCCCTCGCCAAGTTTTACTATCGCTTTTTTCCAATCACTCTTGTAGCCCAGCCCAGAGCCGCCATGCATTCCCACTCTCCTGCTTTTTCCCGCATAGTTTGAAGTGTGAACGCTTTTTACTTTTACGTTAAACAAAGCTTCAATGGCATGCTTTATTTGAAATTTATTTGCACCTTTATCTACCACAAAAGTATATTTATTATTTTTTTCTTTCATAATTGTGGCTTTTTCCGTTACTACCGGTTTCTTGATAATATGTCTTATATCCATTTTATTTCCTAAATAACAAAAGACAATTTCTACTTTATACGGCGGCGGACTGTCTTTCTTTTATTAAATTAACAGCTTCGGGAGTAATAATCAGTTTGTCAGCCCAGAGAACTTGATACGCGTTGATATTTTTAATATTTTCAATTACGACGTTTTTTATATTTCTTGCCGCTTTTTTAAAATCCGCGTCGTCAGGAATCGCAAAAACAACTTTCTTATTTTCAACTTTAAGATTTTTTATAAGTTCCGCTACTTTTTTCGTCTTAACTTCGCTTACTTTTATCGAATCGACAACAATTATATTGCCGTTTTGAAGCTGCGCTGAAAATGCCATACTCAAAGAAAGTCTCTTTTTCTGCTTTGACATTTTTGTATAATAATCCCTAGGCTGAGGTCCAAAAATGATGCCGCCTTTTCTCCATAACGGAGAATTTTTCTGTCCCGCGCGAGCATTGCCCGTACCTTTCTGCTTCCATGGTTTTGCTCCTGAAAAAGATACTTCGCCTCTCGTTTTTGTTTTGTGCGTGCCAGTCCGTTGATTATTTAAATACGCTGTCGTAATTTCATGCAAAAGCGCGCTGGACACTTTTACGTCGAAAAAAAAGGGAAGCTCTATTTTCCCTTTTTCGTCGCCCTTTGCATCATAAACTGTTGTTTCCATTTTACTTTCTCTCTTTTAGCCTCATCCAAAACATCGCGGGGAAATCCGTTATATTTTTATCTAAAGCTACACCAAATAACCGCTTCAAATTACGAACCGGTTTCAAAGCGGTAAATATCTAAAGCTCAGTAAGCGTCATGCCTTTTGCGTCAAACCAAATTCTTCACACACAACTATTTTACACCTTCGCTTTCTTACCGCGAAATCCGCTAGGACATACTCAAAAGCGACAGTTGCCTATTTCAAAAATGCTCAAAACCGCACATTTCAAATCAAACTAAATTTCAACCAAGCCAAACATAAGCTGTAAAACAGTAACACTATTTCTTCTTAGCTTTTGCTTTTTCCGGCACGACTGAAATTTTTGGAATTTTTTTAAGCGTACTGCTTATAAACAACGTTCCTTTATTAACAGAAGGAACAGAACCTTTAATAAGCAAAATATTTTTTTCAGCGTCAACATTTACAACAAGCAACTTCTGCACCGTAACATATTCATTGCCTAAATGTCCGGACATTTTCATGCCTTTTAAAACTTTCTGAGGTCCCTGCGCGCCACTTGAACCTCTTGAGCGGGTTCTATCAGACTGCCCGTGAGAAACAGGCTGCATACCAAAATTATGTCTCTTAATAACTCCGGCATAGCCCTTGCCTTTTGTAAGAGCAAAGACATCAACGTAATCGCCGGCTTTAAACACATCCGCTTTTATTTCTTGTCCGACAGAAAAACCACTCGCGTCAGAGACTCTGAACTCTCTGATAATTTTTCTGCACGATATATTGTTTTTCTTAAAAAATCCCACTTGTGGGTTGCTGAGGCTTTTTTCCTTTATTTCCCCAAAACCAAGCTGAACAGCGGCATAACCGTTTTTTTCAACCGTGCGCACGCCTGTGACAATGCAGGGTCCCGCTTCTACCACAGTTACAGGTACGACATTCCCTTTCTCGTTGAAAACCTGCGTCATGCCTACTTTTTTTCCAATAATAGATTTTAACATATTTTCTCTCTAAAATTCAAATATTTTAACCATTACATCTTGATTTCAATATCGACGCCTGCTGGCAAATCAAGTTTCATAAGTTCCTCAACAGTTTTTGAAGAAGGTTCGCGAATGTCGACCAATCTCTTGTGAACTCTCATTTCAAACTGTTCGCGCGATTTCTTGTCGGTATGCACAGATCTGTTAACCGTATACTTTTTTATGCTGGTAGGCAAAAGCACAGGTCCCGTTATAGCCGCACCGGTACGTCTTGCCGTTTCTACAATTTTTGCAAGAGAATCATCTAACATTTTATGATCATACGCCCGCAACTTAATCCTTAAACGCTGAGTCGGCACTACTTTTTCATTTACCATAAAATTTAATCCTGTTCATTTGATCTTCGTTTTCTAAATAAGCGTTAAGTCTTTACTCGCAACAACAGCCAATCAATAATAGTCTTCCCTTTCTCATTCTCAAAAATATATCGCCTTAAAGCATATTTACTAAATACCTCTATCATCACTCAACTATTTCCG